>JALSGW010000350.1 GCA_026982585.1 Alphaproteobacteria bacterium
TTGCGGGCGCGGTTGTTCCACCTGGCCCTCGCGCTCGGACGCCGGCGGCTGGAGCAGGGCCGGCTTGCCGCCCATCTCGCCCTCGTCGATCGGATGCTCGAGCGGCTGGTGCGGTCGCGGGTGCGGGCCCGTTTCGGAGGCCGCATCAAGGCGCTGGTCTCGGGCGGCGCCCCGCTCTCGCCGGAGGTGGGACGGTTCTTCCTGGCGCTGGGCCTGCCGGTGCTGCAGGGATACGGTCAGACCGAGGCGAGCCCGGTGATCACCTGCAATCCCCCGGGCGCCTGCAAGATCGACACCGTGGGCCCGCCGCTCGAGGGGGTGGAGCTGCGCATCGCCGAGGACGGCGAGATCCTGGTGCGCGGCCCCAACGTCATGAAGGGCTACTGGAAGGACGAGACCGCCACCCTCCAGGCGCTTCGGGACGGCTGGCTGCACACCGGTGATGTGGGCGAGATCGACGCCCAGGGTTATCTGCGCATCACCGACCGCAAGAAGGACATCATCGTGAATTCCGGCGGCGACAACATCTCGCCGCTCCGGGTGGAGGCGGCGCTCACCTTCGAGCCCGAGATCGCCCAGGCGGTGGTCTACGGCGACCGCCGTCCCTATCTGGTCGCCCTGATCGTGCCGGATCTCGAGTTCGCCAAGGGGTTCGCCGCCACCAACGGCGTCGGTGCGGATCTCGCGCGGCTCGTCGATCATGCCGGCTTCCGTTCGGCCCTGGCCGCGGCGGTGGAGCGCGCGAACCGCCACCTCTCGCCCATCGAGCGGGTGCGCCGCTTCGATCTTCTGAGCGAGCCCCTCACCATCGAAAACGGCTTCGTCACCCCCACCCTCAAGATCAAGCGTCAGCTGGTGGTGGAACGGTTCCGCGACCGGTTCGAGCGCCTGTACCAGCCCGCCCGCGCCGAGTGAGGGGCGGCGATGGTGGCGGCATGGCTCGCCGGCCTCGCCGCCCGCGGCGGCAGCTGGCTTGTGGCCGGCCTTGTGCTCGGATGGCTGGCGCCGGCTCTGGCCTCCGCCCTGCGCCCGCTGCTCGTGCCGGCGCTGTTGGTGCCGCTGGTGGTGGCGATGCTTCGGGTCGATGCCCGCCGCATGGAGCATCTCGCCCGAAGCCCGGTCCTGGCGGCGGCGCTGTTGGCGTGGCTGCTGTGGCTCTCGCCGGCGCTGGTGCAGGCCGTTGCGGCGTTCCTGGCGGTCGCGGAACCGCTGCGCACGCTGGTGGTGCTGCATGCCGCGAGCGCGCCGCTGCTCGCCTCGGGCGCCTTGGCCCTGCTGCTCGGCCTGGAGGTCGAACTCGCCCTGCTCGCAAGCCTGCTCGCAAGCCTGCTGCTCCCCCTCACCCTGCCCGTTCTGGTGGAAGCGCTCGCTCCGGGAGCCCTGGTCCTGGTGCCCGGGGCGCTTGCACTCCGGCTCGC
>JALSGW010000351.1 GCA_026982585.1 Alphaproteobacteria bacterium
ACATTCGCGCAGGGCACCCGGATCGCCACCCCGTCGAGCTTGCCCCGGAGCTCCGGCAGCACGAGCCCCACCGCCCGCGCCGCGCCGGTGGAGGTGGGGATCATGTTGAGCGCCGCCGCCCGCGCCCGGCGCAGGTCCTTGTGCACCACGTCGAGGATCCGCTGGTCGTTGGTGTAGGCGTGGATGGTGGTCATGTGTCCGCGCTCGATGCCGAAGGCCTCGTGCAGGACCTTGGCGAGGGGCGCGAGACAGTTGGTGGTACAGGAGGCGTTGGAGATCACCCGGTGTTCGGGGCCGATGCGCTGGTGGTTGACCCCGTAGACCACGGTCAGATCAGCACCTTCGGCCGGCGCCGAGATCAACACCTTGCGCGCGCCGGCGGCGAGATGCCCGGCTGCGGCCTCCCGCTTGGTGAAGCGTCCGGTGCACTCGAGCACCAGATCCACGCCAAGCGCAGCCCAGGGCAGGCGTTCCACCTCCGGTTCGGCGAGCAGGCGCATGGGACCGAGCCCCACGTCCATGGTGTCCCCTTCGTGCCGCACCTCGCCCCGAAAGCGTCCGTGCACGCTGTCGTAGGTGAACAGATGCACGTTGGTCGCAGGCGGCGCGAGATCGTTGATCGCCACCACCTGAAGCTCGGGATCGCGGCGTTCCACAAGCGCGCGCAGGATGTTGCGCCCGATGCGACCGAAACCGTTGATGGCCAGCCGGATGGTCATGGTCTCGCTCTCCCTTCGCCTGAGAGTTTGGCCTTGGCCCGCTCGGCGACCGCCTCGGCGGTGATGCCGAAATGCTCGTACAGGTCCTTATATGGGGCGCTGGCGCCGAAGGTGCGCATGCCCACCACATCCTCCTCCCGCTCCACATAGCGGGTCCAGCCGAACGGCACCGCCGCCTCCACCGCCAGCCGCGGCGCGGTGCCCAGCACCTGGCGACGATAGGCCGCATCCTGGGCGTCGAAGAGCTCCATGCAGGGCATGGACACCACCGCCGCCCGGATGCCGGCGGCGGCGAGGAGGCTGCGCGCCTCAAGGGCGATGTGCACCTCGGAGCCGGTGGCGAGCAGGGTCACGTCGCGCTCCTCCTCCGCCCCGGCCAGCACATAGGCGCCGCGTGCCGCGAGATTGGCCTCCTCGTGGCGCAGGCGCACCGGCGGCACCGCCTGGCGGGTGAGCGCCAGCACACAGGGACCGTCGGCGCGCCTAAGGGCGATCTCCCAGCACTCCGCGGTCTCCACCGCATCGGCCGGGCGCAGCACCCAAAGCCCGGGCAGGGCGCGCAGGCTGGCGAGATGTTCCACCGGCTGGTGGGTGGGGCCGTCCTCGCCGAGGCCGATGGAATCGTGGGTCGCGACCAGGATGACCCGCAGACCCATCAGGGCGGCGAGGCGGATGGCCGGCCGG
>JALSGW010000352.1 GCA_026982585.1 Alphaproteobacteria bacterium
CCTGGAGATGAGAGCGGCCCACCGCTGACGGCCCGACCGGGTCCCGCCAACCCGGGGAACACGCGGGCTCAGTTGCGCACGATCAGCACCGAACAGGGCGCGCGCTGGGCGACCCGGGTGGCGTTGGCGCCGAGCACATAGTCGCCCACACCGGGACGGTGGGAGCCCATGACCACGAGATCCACCTGCCGTTCCCGGGCCTCGCGCACGATCTCGCGCCAGATGCTGCCCTGCGCCACGATCAGCCCCACCTTGAGCTCGGAGGGGATGCGATCGCGGGCCACCTGTTCGAGGCGGGACAGCGCATCGTCGCGCACCCTCTCTTCGTATCCCTCGGGGAAGTACTGGCCCACCACCGGCAGGCCGAATTCGGGGATGACGGTCATGAGGTGGAGCCGGGCGGCCGCCGGGCGCGCCATCTCCACCGCGGTGGCAAGCGCCTTCTCCCAGAGCTCCGGGGCGTTGAGGTCGATGGGCACGAGGATGTCCTTGAACATGGCGCGGTCTCCGGCCTAGGCGGGCTGGCGCGCCACCGCATCGGCGGCGGCGGCGCGGCGACGCTGGACCCAGACGATCAGCCCCAACAGGGCCAGCGCCGGGATGTACATGAGGTATTTGGAGGGCTGGGGCGCGGGCACGAGAACCTCGAGGATCTCCTGGTCCCAGTCCAATCCCGCCTTCTGGGCCGGGCTTGCGAAGGTCACGTCGTCGACGAACACCCGCCCGTCTTCGAAGCGGAGGGTGACGCCCGCGGCAGCAAGCCGCTCCTCGCCGTCGGCGCCGGCGGGAAGCGGCAGCAGGGCGACGAACTCGCGCGGATCGCCGACCTCGTCGAGCCCCAGGATGCGCAGCCGCAGCGGGGCGTCCTCCGGCGTCTGCGCCGCCGCCTGGAGGATCTCCTTGGGCGCCAGCTCGCGATAGGGCGGGGAGATGAGATCCATCCAGAAGCCGGGGCGGAAGAGGGTGAAGGCGATGAGCAGCAGCAGCACGATCTCGAGCGGATTGCAGCGGGTGATGAACCAGCCCTGGGTGGCGGCGGCGAACAAGAGCATGGCCACCGTCGCCACCACGAAAATGAACACCCCCTGGTACCAGGTGACGTCGATGAGCAGGAGGTCTGTGTTGTAGATGAAGAGGAAGGGCAGGGCGGCGGTGCGCAGGCTGTAGAAAAAGGCGACGAAGCCGGTCTTGATGGGGTCGCCCCGCGAGACCGCGGCGGCGGCGAAGGCCGCAAGGCCCACGGGCGGCGTCACGTCCGCCATGATGCCGAAGTAGAAGACGAACAGGTGCACGGCGATGAGGGGAACGATGAGGCCCGTCTGTTGGCCGAGCTCGACGATCACCGGCGCCAGCAGGGCCGAGACCACGATGTAGTTGGCGGTGGTGGGAAGCCCCATTCCCAGCACCAGGGACAGGAAGGCGGTGAGGAACAGGATCACCAGCATCTGACCGCCGGAGATGTACTCCACCAGCTCCGCCAGCATGGAGCCCACACCGGTCTGGGTCACCGAGCCGACGATGATGCCGGCGGCGGCGGTGGCGATGCCGATGCCGATCATGTTGCGGGCGCCCGCCACCAGCCCCTCCACCAGGTCCTGGATGCCGCGGCGGAACTCGCCGGCGAGGTCGCCCTTGCCCCGGAACCAGGCGAACAGCGGCCTTTGGGTGACGAGGATGAAGATCAGGGTGAGGGCGCCGTAGAAGGCGGAGAGGCCGGGCGAGAGATGCTCCACCATGAGCGCCCACACCAGCACCACCACCGGCAACAGGAAGTGGAGACCGGACTTGATGGTGGGCCCGGGCTCCGGCAACCGCACCATGGGCGCGTTGGGATCGTCCGGGGTCAGCTCCGGATAACGCGCGCAGTAGCGGACGAGGCCGAGGTAGGCGAGCAGGATGCCCAGCGCGATCACCCAATTGGCGAGCCCGCCGAGGGCCGGGCGCAGCCAACCGATGCCGTAGTAGACGGCGAGGGAGAGGCCGGAGAGGACGATCACCCCGAGCAGGAAGTTGAGGATGCGCTGCACC
The DNA here is from genome assembly GCA_026982585.1 of Alphaproteobacteria bacterium. Lineage (GTDB taxonomy): Bacteria > Pseudomonadota > Alphaproteobacteria > Geminicoccales > Geminicoccaceae > HRBIN39. The sequence goes on from JALSGW010000352.1 coordinate 2,029, forward strand.
CACGGCTTGGGCGCCACCGCCCGCGGCAGCCCCTCCATGCCGAGTTTCACCGCTTCCAGATGGACGATGTAGATGAGCGCGATATAGCTGATCACCGCCGGCACGAAGGCGTGGGTGACCACCTGGAAGTAGGGAATGCCGATGAACTCGGTCATCAGGAAGGCGGCCGCGCCCATCACCGGCGGCATGATCTGGCCGTTGACCGAGGAGGCCACCTCCACCGCCCCGGCCTTTTCCGCCGAAAAGCCGACCCGCTTCATGAGCGGAATGGTGAAGGTGCCGGTGGTGACGACGTTGGCGATCGAGGAGCCGGAGATGAGGCCGGTCATGCCCGAGGAGACCACCGCCGCCTTGGCGGGACCGCCGCGGAGATGGCCGAGCAGGGAAAAGGCGACCTTGATGAAGTAGTTGCCCGCACCCGCCTTGTCCAAAAGCGAGCCGAACAGCACGAACAGGAACACGAAACTCGCCGAAACCCCAAGAGCGACGCCGAATACCCCCTCGGTGGTGATCCACTGGTGATTGATGATCTCTCCGATACTGTTGCCCTTGTGCGCGATGATGGCGGGCATATAGGGGCCGAAGTAGGTGTAGAGCAGGAAGACGCTGGCCACGCCGACGAGCGCCGGCCCGAGTGCGCGGCGCGTCGCCTCGAGCAGGATGAGGATGCCGAGGATGCCGAAGACGTAGTCCTGGAGGATGGGCGCACCGACCCGGTCCGCGATCTCCTCCTGGAAGATGAACAGGTACGCGCCCGAGAAGGCGCCGAGCAGGGCGAGGGCCCAGTCGGTGAGCGGGATGTAGTCCCTCGGGCTGCGCTTGAGGGCGGGATAGGCGGTGAAGGCGAGGAAGAGGGCGAAAGCGAGGTGGATCGAGCGCGCCTCGGTGTCGTTGAACACCCCGAAGCCGAGCATGAAGGGCAGCGGCGAGGCGATCCAGAGCTGGAACAGGGACCAGGCGAGGGCGACGCCGAACAGCAGCTTGGCGGCGAAACCGCTCGGATGACGCGCGCCGGTATCCGCTGCGGCGAGCTCCTCGACCTCCGCGGCAACAGCGCCTCGGCTGGTTCCCTCGGCCATCTCACCCCCCTGATCGATCTCGAAATCTCTGAGACGGACTGTGGCGGCGGAACGAAGAATGCGCCGGATCCGATGCGAGGCTCCGGATGAGGAATGGAGCGGGAAGGGCCGGCGTCATGCCGGCCCACCCGTTCATGCCGCCTCTACATCCAGCCGCGCTCGTTGTAATAGCGCACCGCACCCGGGTGCAGGGGCGCGGAGAGGCCGGCTGTGATCATCTCCTCCGGCTTGAGGTTGGCGAAGGCGGGATGCAGCCTGCGGAAGCGGTCGAAATTGTCGAACACCGCCTTCACCACCTGGTAGACCACATCCTCCGACACCCAGGCGGCGGTGACGAAGGTCGCGCGCACGCCGAAGGTGCGCACGTCGTTCGGGTTGCCCTTGTACATGCCGCCCGGCACGGTGGCGTAGGAGTAGTAGGGGTTCTCCTCCACCAGCTTGTCGATGACCGGGCCCGACACCTCGACGATGCGGGAATCGCAGAGGGTGGTGGCCTCCTGGATGGAACCGTTGGGATGGCCGACGGTGAAGACGATGGCGTCGACCTTGTTGTCGCACAAGGCCTGCGCCTGTTCCGCCGACTTGAGCTCGGAGGCGAGGGCGAAGTCGTCCATCGTCCAGCCGAGCTCCTTCATCACCACCTCCATGGTGCCGCGCTGGCCGGAGCCGGGATTGCCGACGTTCACCCGCTTGCCCTTGAGGTCGTTGAAGTGCTGGATGCCGGAATCGGCGCGGGCCACCACCGTGAACGGCTCCGGATGGACCGAGAAGACCGCCCTAAGCTCCTTGAACGGCCCCTGGCCCTCGAACTTGGAGGTGCCGTTGTAGGCGTGGAACTGCCAGTCCGACTGGGCGACGCCGAAGTCCATCTGCTTTTGGCGGATGGCGTTGATGTTGGCGATCGAGCCGCCGGTGGAGGGCGCCGTGCACTTGATGCCGTGTTCCGCGGTGCCGCGGTTGACCAGCTTGCAGATCGACTGGCCGACCACGAAGTAGACGCCCGTCTGACCGCCCGTGCCGATGGTGATGAAGGTCTCCTGCGCCCACAGGCGGCCGCCGGAGGCCATCAACACGGCAAGACTGCCGGCGCCAAGGCCGAGACGAGCAAATTCTCTGCGTCGCATGACTCCCTCCCTAGGACCTGGGTGCGTCGGAGTTACAGCGCGCCCGGAAGGGAGCGTCAAGGCTTGGTTCAGAACATCGTCATACCCGCAAGCGCCGCCGCCCCGGGCGGTGCCGCCGCCGCCTTCGGGCGATATCCTTGGAGCGACGCTCCAGCCAAGCCAGCGCGGTGGGCGCGAGGAGGACGATCACGAGAATGCGAAAGAGATGGTGCGCCGCCACGAAGCCGGCATCGAGGCCGAGGGCGAGGGCGAGCGCGCTCATCTCGGCGACCCCGCCCGGCATGTAGGCGAGCAGCAGCACCGGGAAGGCGATGCCGCTCGCGAGGCTCACAAGCCAGGCCAAGGCGGCGCTCAAGAGCGCCATCGCCGCGGTCAAAAGCGAGGCGCTTTGCAAGCTCGCGACCAGGCCGCGGCGGCCGAGATCGCGCAACCGGGCGCCGGTCGCAGCACCCACCACCAGCTGGGCGAGGGAGCCGAGCACGGCCGGGGGATTTCCGTCCACCACGCCGAAGGCATAGAGCGAGGCGGCGGCGAGCAGGCCCGCGAGCAGCTCCGGCGCCGGCAGCCGCAGCCTGCGCGCGCCGAGGATCGCGGCGATCGCCGCGAGCAGCACCAGCAGCCCCTCCTCCGGGGCGAGCGCCGCCGCCTGCGAAAAAGAGGGCGGCCGCGCCGCCGGATTGGCGAGCAACGCCGCAACGGTCACCAGCAACAGCACCCGCATGCCGTGGACGGCGGCCACCCGCGCCACCCCGGTCTCCCGGGCGGCGGCGAGCGCCACCATCTCCGAGAGACCGCCCGGTGTCGCCGCGAGCAGCCGCGCACGCATATCCGGCAATGCCCGGCGCAACAGCAGCACCCCGATCAGGGTGGCGAGCGGCACATAGAGGGCGAGCGCTGCGAGGCTGGCGGCCCAGGCCCAGCTTCGCGCCACGAGCTCCGGGGTGAACCGGGCGCCCAGCAGGATTCCGAGCAGCCCCAAGGCGCCGGCGCGCAGCGGCGCCGGTACGGTCGGGGCGCCGCCCAGGAGCGCCGCGAGCGCGGTCGCCGCCATCGGTCCGAGCAGCCACGGCAGCGGCAAGGCGAGTAGGGCGAAAAGGCCGGCGCCGAGACCGGCCGCCGCCAGCGTCGCGGCCGCGCGGCCCAAGGCGGCGCGCTCATCCGGCACCGCCTTCGGCCTTCTCGAGGATGAGCCGCCAGTGTGCAGGGCTCACCGGCAAAACCGAAAGCCGCGGCTGGCGCACCAGGGCGAGATCGGCAAGACGCGGATCCGCCTTGATCTCGGCAAGCGGCACCTCACGCGCGAGGCGGCGTTCGGGGGCGATGTCCACCCGCACGAAACGCGGATCGTCCGGATCCGGATAGGCCTCCCGCAGGATGCGCACGATGCCCACCACCGCAGGCCGCTTCACAGACCGGTAGAAGAAGGCGAGCTCGCCCTTCTTCATCCGCCGCATGTTCTGTGCCGCCTGGTGGTTGCGCACCCCGTCCCACTCCGCCCAGCCGTCCGCGAGCAGCTCCTCGAAGCTGTAGTCGCCGGGTTCGGTCTTGAACATCCAGTAGGCCATGCGCCCCTCGTGCCTTGCGCTTTGTGCCGCTGTGGGCTTTGGAATAGCGTGCGAACACCGTGCGGCATAGGGGGAGGCCGATGAGGGAGCTGGCACGGCCGGATGGCACCGTCGTGGGCTATGAGATCCAAGCGCCCGCCCGGGGCGGCGCCACCTTCGTGTTTTTCAACGCGCTCACCGGCGACGCCGAGAGCTGGCGGCCGGTGACCTCCGCGCTCGCGAAGCGCGGCCACGGCTGGCTGTTGTTCGACTACCGGGGCCAGGCGCGAAGTCCCTTGGGGAGCACGGCGGAGGTGAGCGTCGAGGCCATTGTCGCGGATGCGGTGGCGCTGTTGGAGGCGGTGAAGCCGGAGCGGCCGATCCTGGTCGGTCTCTCGATCGGCGGTCTGTTCGCGGCCCGCGCCCATCTCCAGGGCGCACCGGCAGACGCGCTGCTCTTGATCAACACCCTGCGCCGCGAGAGCGCGCGTCTCGCCTGGCTCAACGAGGCGCTTTGCCGCTGCGCGCGCCTGGGCGGCCTGAGGCTCCTGCGCGATCTCTACCTGCCGCTGCTGTTCGACGAAACGTGGCTGGCCCGCAACCGGAAGGCGTTCCTCGCCCCCGAGCCCTATAGCGGTCTCGGCGAGGAGGCACCCGAACTGCGGCTGCTCCAGGCCGGGGCGGCGGCCGACTGGAACCTGCCCTGGGAGCGGCTCACCCTGCCGGTGCTGGTGCTCAGCGGCCTTGCGGATCGGATCTTCTACGAGGAGGAGGCGGTGCGCGAGCTCACCGCGCGCATGCCGCAGGCGGTCCGCATCGACGTTGCCGACGCCGGTCATCTGCTCCCGGCGGAGCGGCCTGAGGCGGTGGTGGACGCCTGTCTCGCCCTGTTCGGGCGCCTCTGGGAGGTCTCGGCGTGAAGGCGCGGGCGGGTCTCTGGCACCGCTATGGCTGGGTGGCCTATCTGGCGGTGTTCCTCGGTGTGGTGGGCCATGCCACCAGCGAGTTCGTGTCGGTGCTGACGGGGGTGTTCGGGCCGGAGGTGTCGGTGTGGCGTTTCGCGATCGGCGCCCTCGGCCTCGTCCTCCTCTGCCTCGCCTCGCCCCAGGACCGCGATCTCCTCACCCCGCTGCGCGAGCACGGGCTCGCCATCGTCCTGCTCTCGGTGTTCGGCTTCGCGGTGGCCTATCTATTGTTCCACTGGGCCCTGGACTATGCCACCGTGGCCCAGGTGGCCACCACCATCACCACCATGCCCATCTTCCTCGCCCTGGTGAACCAGTGGCGGACCGGCGAGCGCATCACCCCGGCCAAGTGGATCAGCGGCATTGCCGCCGTGGTGGCGATCGCGGTGCTGCTCACCGACGGCGCCCTCGCGCAGCTTGCGGGCACCGGAGACGATCTCATCGGCATGGTGATGACGCTCGGCTCCGCCTTCTTCGGCGGCGCCTTCATGATCCTCGCGCGCCCCTACTTCCAGAAGTACGGCGCCCTGCGCATGACCACCCTCTCGATCGGCATCGCCGCGGTGGCGCTGTGGATCGGGGTGGGGCTGTTGTTCGGCCGCTGGGTGAACTTCCTCACCCTCACCGATCGGCTGCCCCAGGAGGCGGCGGCGCTGGTCGCCATCGGCCTCTACAACACCACCCTCACCCAGTGGCTGTGGCTGGGCGGTCTCGCGGCGGCGCCGGACATCACCCGGGCGAGCTATCTGTTCTTCTTGAAGCCGGTGATCGCAGCGCTGCTCGCCCTGTTCATCCTCGGCCAGCCGGTGACCCTGGTGGACTGGGCGGCGATCGCGGTGATCTGCGGGGCGGTGGCGGCGGAGGCGCTCTGGAGCCAGCGGCGCCGGGCCTAGTGGGGATCGCGGCTCGGCGCCCCTCCCTCCGGCCGCAGCCGTTGTTCGAGCAGGTCGAGCAGCATGCGCGCCGCCTCGGGAATACCGGTTCCCGGGGCGAAGATGGCCGCGGCCCCCGCCCGCACGAGCGCCTCATGGTCCTGGGGCGGGATCACCCCGCCCACCACCACCAGGATGTCGGGCCTTCCCTGGCGCGCGAGGGCGTCCACCAGCTCCGGCACCAGGGTGCGATGGGCGCCGGCGAGGGTGGAGATGCCGACGATGTGCACGTCGTGGTCCACCGCCGCCCGCGCCACCTCCTCGGGAGTCTGGAACAGGGGACCGATGTCGACGTCGAAGCCGAGGTCGGCGAGGCCGGTGGCGATCACCTTCTGGCCGCGGTCGTGCCCGTCCTGTCCCAGTTTCGCCACCAGGATGCGCGGTCTGCGCCCCTCCGCCTCGAGGAACCGGGCGCAGCGGGCGCGCAGCTCCTCCACCACCGCCATCCCCCGCATCTCCCTGAGATAGACGCCTCCGACCGCGCGGATCGGCGGGTTGTGCCGTCCCCACACCCGCTCGAGGGCGGCGGTCATCTCGCCCACCGTGGCACCACTGCGGGCCGCTTGGATGCTCAGCGCGAGCAGATTGTCGCGGCCGCTCCGGGCACCCTCGCTGAGGGCCGAAAGCGCCTGCGCGACCCGCTCGGGATCCCGTTCCGCCCGCAGCCGTCGGAGTTTCTCCTCCTGCCGGCGCCGCACCTCGCGGTTGTCGATCCTCAGCACCTCCACCGGCTCCTCGTCCTCGATGGGGAACCGGTTGATCCCCACCACCGGCTGGACGCCGCTGTCGATGCGGGCCTGGGTGCGGGCCGCCGCCTCCTCGATGCGCAGCTTCGGCAATCCCTCCGCGATCGCCCGCCGCATGCCGCCCATGGCCTCGATCTCCTCGATGTGCGCGCGCGCCTTGGCGATCAGCTCGGCGGTGAGCCTTTCCACGAAGTAGCTGCCGCCCCAGGGATCGACGGTGCGCCGGATGTCGGTCTCGTGCTGGAGCACGAGCTGGGTGTTGCGGGCGATCCGCGCCGACACCTCGCTCGGCAGCGCCAGCGCCTCGTCGAAGGCGTTGGTGTGCAGCGACTGGGTGCCACCGTGCACCGCCGCCAGCGCCTCGAGGCAGGTGCGCACGATGTTGTTGTCCACGCCCCGCGCCGTCAGCGACCAGCCCGAGGTCTGGCAATGGGTGCGCAGCATGCGCGAGCGGGGGTTGCGCGGCCGGAACCGGCCCACGAGTTCGCTCCACAGGACCCGGGCCGCGCGCAGCTTGGCGATCTCCATGTAATAGTTCATGCCGATGGCGAAAAAGAAGGAGATGCGGGGGGCGAAGGCGTCCAGTTCGAGCCCCGCGTCCAGACCGGCGCGCAGGTATTCGATGCCGTCCAGAAGGGTGTAGGCGAGCTCCAGATCGGCGGTCGCCCCCGCCTCCTGCATGTGGTAGCCGGAGACGCTGATGGCGTTGAACCGCGGCATGTGGCGCGCGCAATAGGCGAGGATGTCGCCGACGATGCGCATCGAAGGCTCGGGCGGGAAGATGAAGGTGTTGCGGACCATGAACTCCTTGAGGATGTCGTTCTGGATGGTGCCGGAGAGCTGCTCCGGCCGCACCCCCTGTTCCTCCGCCGCCACCACGTACAGCGCCATGATCGGCAACACCGCGCCGTTCATGGTCATGGACACGCTCACCCGGTCCAGGGGGATGCCGGCGAACAGCTCGCGCATATCGAGGATGGAATCGATCGCCACCCCGGCGAGCCCCACGTCCGCCGCCACCCGCGGATCGTCGCTGTCATAGCCGCGGTGGGTGGGGAGATCGAAGGCCACCGACAGCCCCCGCTGCCCCTGGGCGAGTGCGCGGCGATAGAAGGCGTTGCTCTCCTCGGCGGTGGAAAAACCGGCGTATTGGCGGATGGTCCAGGGCTGGACCACGTACATGCTGGGATAGGGGCCGCGGAGGAAGGGCGGCAGGCCGGGAAAACCGTCGACGTGCGCGAGTCCCGCCAGATCCTCCGCGCTATACACAGGCCGCCACAGGATGCCCTCCGGACTGCACCAGCCCGGACTCCGGTCCGAAGCGTCGCTTGCCGGCGCCACCGCCCGGCCTCGGGCTGCCGCATCGCCCGGATCCGCCTCCCGAAGCGGGATCCGGCTGAAATCCGGAAACGCGCTCACGCCTCCACCCCCAGCGCCAGGTAAAGA
>JALSGW010000353.1 GCA_026982585.1 Alphaproteobacteria bacterium
TTCACGGACAACAGCAGCGTCTGTTCGTCGAAGCGCACCGCGTCCACGACGCCGAAGGTGCGCAGCTGGGCCTCGATGGGGGCGCCCTCGGCGTCCAGGGCCGTCACCTCGACCCGGTAGGATCCCGGCTCAAGCCGCTGGCCGTCGTCGCCGCGCCCGTCCCAGAGCAACAGGTGGCGGCCGGCGGCGACCGGAGCGTCGCGCTCGTGCACCACCCGTCCCTGGCCGTCCAGCACCCGCAAGCGCACGCTGGCCGCCGTCTCCGGCAGCACGTAGGCGATCCGGGCCTCGCCTTCGGCCGGGAGGAACAGCTCCTCGCCGGCGAGCTCGACCTGGCGGCCGACATAGCCGGCGGCGGTGAGCAGCTGGCCCATGCGCACGGTCTCGATCAGGGCATCGAGCCGCTCGTTGGCCCGAAGCGCCTGCTCGACCCCGGCGAACTGCACCAGCTGCTGGGTGAAGGTCTCCGAATCCATGGGTGCTAGAGGATCCTGCTGGCGCAGCTGGGTGGTGAGCAGCTTGAGGAAGTTCTCGAAATTCCCGGCGAACACCGCCCGGTTGGGCCGCTCCGGGGTCTCGCTGGCTTCGCCGACAGCGCGCACGTCCATCGCAAACTCCCTCAGATCGACAGGTCGACAAGCGCCCGCATGAGCTGCGCGGCAAACGGCGCATCGGACCGTCCGCGCGCGCCCGCGCCGCCATCAGGTCGCGCCCGCTCGCCGCCATCGCCCTCATCCATGAGATCGAAGCGCAGGTCCTCGCTCCTGAGCGTGATCCCCTGTTCGGCGAAGATGCGCACGAAGGCGCCCGCCTCACCCCGGATGCGGTCGAGCGTCTCCTTTCTCGGGCTGCGCACCACCGCCGAAAGCGAACCGTCCGCCCGCCGCTCGATGCCGATCTCAATCAGCCCCAGCGCGGGCGGGACCAGCTGCACGAGCATCCGCTCCACCCCCGCCCGCTGGGCCCGCAGCACGAGGTAGGGCAGGCTTTCCGGCGTTGCGGCGGGCAGAGGCGCGCCGGAACCCTGAGGGGCGGATGGGACCGCGGGCGCGGTGGGCTGGGCGGCAGACGGCGCCGGCCTTGCTGCCGCCATCTCCCCGCGTGCGGCGACGTCGAAACGGATCGCTTCGGATTCCACGACCGGCGGCCGCCAGCCGGGCTCGACCGCGGGCGATGCGCCTGTCTGGAGGACCATCTCGCGGGCGGGCGGCGGCCCCTCGGAACCTGGACCTTGGAGCGCGAGCGGGGAGGCTCCGGCTTCCGGGCCGGATGGCAGCTTCGAGGTCGCCGGCCGTGTCGGTCCTGCGGCGCTGCTCCCGGAGGGACCCGGACGCTGGGGGATGGATGTCGACCGCTCCAGGATGGTGGATGTGTCCATCGGTTCGGCGAGCGGTGCGGGCATGACCGTACCGCTCTGCGCTGCAAGCGGGGCCGGCTCCATGCCGGAGACAAGCCGCGCGCCTGCCCCCCCGGCTGCCGACGATGCCGAGGGCGAATGGGCGCGGGGCGGTTGCGGCGCGCGAGCGGATCCCGGATCGGGAGATGCGATGCGGGAATGCGGCTGCGTGGATGAGGCATCCGGCACCTTGAGCCAGGAGGGTGCGCGCTTGCCTCCGCTCGCGTTGCGGGCCGCGGGCGACTGCGCGCCTTCGGCGAGCACCGCACCGACCCGAGCCTCGCCCGTCACGGCCGGCTGGGGGATGGCGGCGTGGGGCGCAGCCGGGACCATTTGCTTTCCCCGTGCCGACCCCTCCCCCTGCGCTTCCGCATCTCTGAGCGGGAGCGGGAACGCGGCGGATCCGGATGCGATGCGGGATGCGAGCGGGCTGCCTTCGCCTGGCTGCGCCTGGCGCAAAAGCCCGAGGAGCAGCTGGAGAAAGGCCGCTCCGGCGGCCCCCGCGGCCGATGCGCGGTCGGTTTTGAATACCGCGGCTTTGAGGTTGAGGATCGGTGCGGGCTGGCTCATGATGCGGCGTCGACACCCATGATCGACATGCTCCGCCAGCGATGATGCAAGCGGCGTGCCAGTCCCGGGAGATCGGTTCCAGCGCCGCGCGCCGGCGCCGGCACGGCTGTCGGAGGGGGCAGCCTTTGCCTAGGGCGGGCAAGCTCGGACCCCGCCGGGGCGCGCGCCTCGGTGATGCGGGACGACGTCGCACACTTGCCGTGCGCCTGGTCCCGGCGGTCTAGGGTCTTGGTTGCGAGGGTAGATTCGTGCTATGGGTAAAACGCGTAACAAGCGATTATCCGCGCCATAGAACCCCGTACCGGCATTGCAGTGAGGGCCTGGGACGTCCATGAGTGAGAGCCGCGCGACGGATTCCGCACCCGGCAAGCATCCCTATTATCCCTACGGCGAACCCTACGGATACGACGACGGCGGCGACGGTCTGGATCTCAAGGACCTGATCGCCATCCTCAAGCGCCGGCGGTGGATCATCATCTGGACCGTGGTCCTGATCACCGCCGTGGCGACCCTGATCGGTCTGCAGCTGACGCCCAAATACACCGCCACCGCGCTGGTGATGATCGATCCCCGCAAGGAGCGGGTCGTCAACGTCGAGGAGGTGCTGCAGGGCCTCAATCCCGACGCGGCGGTGGTGGAGACCCAGATCAAGGTCATCCAGAGCCGCGCCTATGCCGAGCGGGTGATGGCGGAGCTGCGGCTGTTCGACGATCCCGAGTTCAGCCCCAGGCAGGACGGCAACCAGCTCGTCTACCGGGTCAACGGTCCCATCGCCAAAATCATGTCCTTCCTTCCCGAAGGGCTGTTGATCGCCACCGGGCTCGCGGAGGAGCGCGTGGTGCGCTCCAGCGAGGAGGAGGCCTGGCGGGTGCGGGAGGCGGCGATCGAGGCGTTCCTCGACAGCCTCAAGGTCCGGCAGGAGGGGCGGTCCTATGTGATGGCGGTCAGCTTCACTTCGGTCGATCCCGCCAAGGCGGCCCGGGTCGCGAACCGTCTCGCCGAGCTCTACGTGGAGCTCCAGCGCCAGGTCAAAGTGGAGGCGGCGCTGGAGGCGTCGAGCTGGCTTTCGGATCGTCTCGAAAGCCTGCGCCAGGAGGTGATCCGGGCCGAGAAGGCGGTCGAGGACTACCGCGCCCAGAACAATCTGGTGGATGCCGGCGGCAGCTCCATCAAGGAGCAGGAGCTGCTCGCCCTCAACCGCGAGCTTTCCAGCGCCCGGGCGGACCTCGCCCAACGGCAGGCCAAGCTGGAGCGCATCCGCGAGCTGCGCCGCAAGGGGCGCAATCTCGACGCGGTGGCCGACGTGCTGCAGTCGCCGCTGATCATCAATCTGCGCCAACAGGAGGCGATGCTGCTGCGCGAGGAGGCCGAACTCCGCACCTATTACGGTGAAAAGCACCCCCGCATCCAGAACCTCCAGCGGGAAAAGCAGCAGCTGCGGGACAAGATCGCCCGCGAGGTGAACCGCATCATCCAGAACCTCGAAAACGAACTGCAGGTGGCGCGGGCCCGGGTGCGCGAGCTCGAGAGCCAGCTCGATGAATTGACCGGACGCACCGAGGAGGAGCGCAAGAAACTCGTCAAGCTGCGCCAGCTGGAGCGCGAGGCGCAGGCGAGCCGCCAGCTCTACGAGGCGTTTTTGCAGCGCTTCAAGGAGACCCGGGAACAGGCCGACATCGTCAAGTCCGACGCCCGCGTGGTCTCGAAGGCGGCGCCTCCCGAATCCCCGAGCACGCCCGGCCCCAGATTGTTCGCCGCGGTGGGCTTCACCGCCTCCATGATGCTCGGCACCCTCCTGGCGCTGCTGGTGGAGCGGCTCGATTCGGGCCTGCGCAGCGCCCGCGACATCGAACGGGCGCTCGGGCTTGCCACCTTCGGCTTCGTGCCCAAGCTCGAGCGCCTCAAGCGCAACCAGAAACCCTTCGAATACCTGCTGGAGAAGCCGCTCTCGGTCTACACCGAGGCGATACGCTCCATCTTCACCTCATTGCAATTGTCGGATGTGGACAACCCGCCCAAGACGGTGCTGATCACCTCGTCGGTGCCGGAGGAGGGCAAGACCAGTCTCGCCCTGAGTCTCGCCGCCTTCGCGGCGCGCTCCTCCCAGCGGGTGTTGCTCATGGACCTCGACCTGCGCCATCCCAACGTCCACCGCCAGCTGGGGGTGCGGCCCACCACCGGCTTCGTGGAGTACATGGCGGGCGAGCGCACCCTCGATGAGGTGATCGTCCACGACGAGCGGACCGGCGTCGACTACCTGCCGATCCGGCGCCAGACGCCGAATCCCACCGATCTGCTCGGCAGCCGGCGCATGCGCGAGACCCTCGAGACCTTGCGCGAGCGCTACGACTTCATCGTCATCGATTCGGCGCCGATCCTGGGCGTCACCGATTCACGGGTGATCGCCCGGGTGGTCGACAAAGTGCTGTTCGTGATCCGCTGGGAGCGCACCGACGACAAGACCGCCCAGAACGCGCTCAAGCACCTCGAGGAGGCCCGTGCCGACATCGCGGGCGCGGTCCTCACCCTGGTCGACGTCAAGAAGCACGCGCAGTACGGGTACGGGGACGTCGCGCAGTACTACAGCAAGTACAGCAAATATTACAACGAATGATCCCGAGAGCATCCCCGGGGCCGCCCGCCTGCCGGCGATAGCCCCGCGCGGCGGTGACGGCGGCGGCGAGGCGAGGGATCGCGCGCAGGCATCGTCCTTTCGCCGGCCCGCGGGCGGACCGTAGGCGGACGGCGGAGAACGCGGACGGGCGGAGGTGCGCCTTGGCCGGGGAGAGTGCGATGCAGCTTGCGATTGCGGGCGGGTTTCGCGGCTATGTGGAACGGGCGCTCGCAGCCGGCCTTCGGGTGGCGGCCTTGGAGGTTGCGCCGCAGCTCGAGGCCCGGCTCGCGGCGTCGGGTGGCATGCTCGCGCAGAGCTGGGAGCAGGCGGTCGCGGATCTCGCCCTGCCCCGGGTGGTGTTGTGCGACCTGCCGCCGGGCGATGGGATCGAGCGTGCGCTTGATGAAGGCTCACGCCGGCTCGCGCCCGGGGACGTGATGGTGGACGCTTCCGGCAGCTGGTGGTGCGATACCCTCCGCCGCTGGCGACGGCTGCGTCACCGGGCGGTGTATCTGGTCGACGTCACCGAAGCCGTGCCGCTCGCCGGCCCGCCTCGGCTGCTGCTCGCCGGGGAGGAGCAGGGGGTGAGGGTCGCGCGCGCGGCCCTGTTGCCCTTGGCGCCGGAAGGCGGGCTGGATGTCGCCGGCGGGCCCGGTGCCGCGCATTTTCTCGAAGCGCTCGCAGATGGTCTGCGCACCCTGCAAGAGCTCGCGGTGGACGAGGCGCGGCAGCTCGCCGAGGCCTGGCCGGGCAGGCTGCGGCCCGGGCTGGTCGAAGAGCTGTGGCCGCTTGCCGCGGGCGAGCAGGCGGCGGGGCGGGCGGTGTGGCTGTTGGACGATGCGGTGCGTTTGGAGGCGGCGGTGCCGCTGCTCGGACAGGCGGTGATGCTGAAGCTCGGCGAACGGCTGGAGGCCCACCGCTCGAGGCCGCCCTTGCCGCGCCTCGGTCCCTTCACCGTCCCCGAGGAGGAGTGAGCGCTTTCGGCGGATCCGCCCGAACGGTCGCCGAAAGCGCAGCCGCGGCGCTCAGAACCCGAGGGCGATACCGTCCTTGCGCGGGTCGGAGCCGCCCAGCAGCACGCCCCGCTTGCGGTCGATGAGGATGCACTGGCCGCCTCCGAGCGGCAGTTCCGCCGGCACCACCGGATGGCCCATGGCCGCGAGCCGCTCCGCCACCTCCTTCCCGATACCGCGCTCGAGCTGGAGGTCGCGCGGATAGGCCATGGCCCGCGCATGGTCGAGGGCCTGCTGCGGATCCCATCCGTAATCGATGAGATTGGTGACGAGGTGCACCTGGCCCACGGGCTGGAAGTCCGCCCCCATCACGCCGAAGCAGGCGGCCAGCTCGCCGCCCTGGAAGGCGAGGGCGGGGATGATGGTGTGCATGGGCCGTTTGCGCGGGGCGAGGGCGTTGGGATGGGCGGGGTCGAGGGAGAAGGCCCGCCCGCGACAGTGGAACAGTACGCCGGTGCGGGGACAACAGTAGCCGGAGCCGAAGGAATCATACAGGGAATTGATAAACGAACAGGCGTTGCCGTCGCCGTCCACCACGGCGATGTAGACGGTGTCGCCGGCGGGCGGAACGGCTGTGGGAGGCGGAGCGGTGCGGGCGCGTTCGGGATCGATGCTCGCGCGCAGCTGGGCGATATAACGATTGTCCAGAAATTCTGCGACCGGGACCCGGCTGTGGGCCGGGTCGGCGAGCCAGCGGTCGCGGTGGTGGAAGGCGATCTTGGTCGCTTCCGCCTCGAGGTGGTAGCGCTCGGCGCCGTCCGGATCGAGGGCGGCGAGATCGAAGCCCTCGAGAATGCGCAGCATCATCAGGGCCACAAACCCCTGTCCGTTGGGCGGGCACTCATAGATCCGCAGGCCGCGGTAGCTGGCGTGCAGGGGCGGGACGAACTCCGGCCGAAAGGCGGCGAAGTCCTCGAGCTCGTGCAGCCCGCCGAAGGCTTGGAGGCTCTGGACCATGCGCTCGGCGAGCTCGCCGCGGTAGAAGACCTCGGCACCCTCCTCGGCGATGCGCCGTAGCGTGCGGGCGAGCGCCGGCAGCCGCAGGATGCGTCCGGTCTCCGGCGCACGACCCCCGGGCAGGTAGAACTGGGTTGCCGCTTCGCTCACCTGGAGACGGTCGGCCGCTTGCTGCCAGTCGAAGGCCACGCGGGGGAACACCGGAAATCCGTCCTGGGCATAGCGGATGGCCGGCTCCAGCACGGTCGCGAGATCCAGCCGTCCGTGTTCGCGCTGCAGCGCCTCCCATGCCGCCACCGCCCCGGGCACGGTGATGCTGTGCACCGAGTGGGCCGGGATGGTGCCGTCCGGGCCGGCGCCCAGCCGCTCCAGATCGAGTGCGGCCGGCGCCCAGCCGGAGCCGTTGAGCGCCACCACGCCGCCCGAGGCCGGGGCGAAGAGGGCGAAACAATCGCCGCCGATGCCGGTGGATTGGGGTTCCACCACACACTGCACGGCACAGGCGGCGATGGCGGCGTCCACCGCATTGCCGCCCCGGCGCAGGATGTCGACCGCGGTCAGGGTCGCGAGCGGATGGGAGGTGGCCGCCATGCCCCGGCTCGCCAGCGCCAGGGAACGGCCGGGACGCTGGAAGTCGCGCATGGCACTTCTCCCGGCGACGGCACGCCGCCCTCAGGCGGCCTGGGCCACCGCGCCGAAGTCCAGCACCTCGTCCAAGGGCGGCACCGTGCGCAACAGCTCGAAGGCATCCGGGCGCACGTGTTTCTGCTCCACGTGG
Organism: Alphaproteobacteria bacterium; assembly: GCA_026982585.1. Taxonomy (GTDB): domain Bacteria; phylum Pseudomonadota; class Alphaproteobacteria; order Geminicoccales; family Geminicoccaceae; genus HRBIN39. Next base: position 7,329 of record JALSGW010000353.1, read on the forward strand.
CGCTCGAGCTCCGCCCGGGAGATCAGACCGGCCTCCAGGCACTCGCGCAGATAGGCGAAGAACAGTTGTTCCTGCCGGCGGTCGGGATGCCTGCGGTAGCGGGGAAGCAGACCGTAGGGGCCGAACAGCAGGCGCCGCGCCCGCATCAGCCAGCCGAACGGCGGGAAGGGGCGGAAGTGTTCCACCGGCAGATAGTCCATCTTGAGACCGGTCTTCCAGGGCTGGGTCGAACGGCGGGTCATGTGCACCATCCTGGTGCGGGGCGTCAGGCGGTCGAAGTCGTTCCACTCCGGCTCGAGCTCGCCGATGGTCTCCGGATCCTCCGCTTCCAACCCGAGCCAGGCCTTGTAGTCCAGCTCGCCCGTGAACAGGCGCGCGAACTGCTCCTCGAGACGCCAGTGCCGCAGCCGGCTGCAGTCCAACAGCATCACCGAACTCGCATAACGGCCCCGGACCGCGCGCTTGACCCCGTCGTGGGTGCGGCAGAGGATGGCCTTGCCGCCCATGTTTCGTTCGAACAGTTCCATCACGTCGCCGATCGCGAAGATGTCGGGATCCACCACGATCGCCCGCCCCTCGTAGTCCATCAGCTCCGGCGGGGCGAAGCGGAGCGGGGTGAAGGACTGCAGATCCTCGTTGAGCCAGGGCCGCCAGGTGCCGTCGCGCAGATACCTCCGGCCCTGGTAGCGTTCGAAGAAGGGGAACTCCTCGCGTTTGATGATGCGCACGGTGAAGGCATCGGGCGTGCGGGAGCGCCGCTGCATGGAATAGGCCGACACCACCGCGCCCACATATTGTTTGTCGTTGGTGTGCACGAAAACGCAGCGCCGCTCCCCGGATGCCGCCATCGCCGCCATCTCCCCGATGCCGCAAGCCGCCCTGGGCGGCCTCCTCGACGGTCCGATAGCAGCTGGGGCCACAACCGGCAACCGGACCCGCCGCGCGACCGATCGCCACCGCCACCGCATCCGGGCGCGAGAACGCTCGCCGCCGGCGCTGCCGGTCAGATCTCGAGCTGCGAGAGCGCCCGCACCTGGCCGAGACGGTCGACCAGCCAGGGCTGCTGCCCGTTGTGGCAGCGGAAGCCCAAGCCCTTGTCCACGGCGTGCAGCTCGTGGAGGGTGGGCTGGAGCGCACCGCTTTCGTCGAGGGCACGGCTGATCAACACCGCAGGTCTTCCGTCCCATTCCCACATCGCCTCGAAGCGGGTGAGGCATTTGGGCAGGATGGGCTCGACAAGCCGTGCGGCGTGCCAGCTGCGGCCGCCGTCCGCCGACAGCTCCACCTTGAGGATGCGGCCGCGTCCGGACCAGGCGAAGCCGCGGACCGGGTAGGGACCTGGACGATCGAGGACGGATCCGGGAGCGGGGAAGGTGATCACCGACTTCACCGCCATCAGCGGAGGAGATGCAACCGCCGGCCATTCGTCCATGTCGATGCTGGCGGGCAGCGCACCGGCGGGCGGACGCTCGCAAAGCTCGAGCTCCCGAAGCCATTTCACCCAGAAGCAGCCCGGCAGGCCGGGCAATACCAGGCGAAGCGGGTAACCCTGTTCGGCGCAAAGCGCTTTTCCGTTTTGCGCAAAGGCGAGGATCCCCTCCTCGAGGCAGGCGGTGAGGGGCAGGGCGCAGGCGCGTTGGTCTCCATCCGCACCGCGGGCGACCATCCAGCGTGCTCTAGGGTCCACCCCCGCCCGCTCGAGCAAAAGCCGCAACGGCACGCCCGTATACATGCAGCAGTGGATGCGACCGTGGCTTTCCGCCACGGTCATGTCCGGGATCTCGCAGGAAGGGGAGCAGGCACCGTTAGCGGCGCATTCGAGAAAATACGGTCGTCGGACCGCAGGCATGCGCGCGAGCTCGGCGAGCGAGAGCAGGAGAGGGCGTTGGACGAGCCCCTGGATCGACAGCCGATGAGCCCGTGCATCGAGCTCGGGAATCCCGGACGGGGCATGGGTGAAACAGAGCCCGTTCGGGGTCAGGATTCCCTGCTGGCGATCGAGCGGTGTGAGACGTTGCCACCTTCCAGGCCAGGGACGCTGGGGCTCCAAACCCGGCACACCCCGCTCGACGCGGCCCGCGAGAGCAGAGGGGCCGCAATCGAACGGCTCTTGGCGAAGCGGGCGGATGAGCGAAGCGCCCGCGGGTTCCATCGAGGGGTGCGTGAGCACCCTTCCCCCCTGAGGCCACAGGCCCACGCCGAGCGCGCCCGCCGTTGCGGCGAGGAAGTCGCGCCGCGAGAGCGCGGATGGATGATCGGGATCGCGCAGCTGGAGCGCGTTCTTCCCAGCCTTCGGGGTGTCGGCTCGGCTTTCGTTCATGTGCTCCTCCCCGACCGGGACTCCACCCGAAGAGGGGCCTTGTGCGGGCGGCTCGGGTCTGGAACAAGCGGCATGCTTGGGAGCGGGACCAGCGGTGCCGGCGCTTGACCGGCGGCGGGCCTTGTGATCATGGCTCGAGGGGGCGTTTTGGGGAAGGTGTGTTCGGCATGAAGCTCACCTGGCTCGGCCATGCCGCCTGTCATCTTCAGGCG
>JALSGW010000354.1 GCA_026982585.1 Alphaproteobacteria bacterium
TCCACACGGTGATCGCGGTGGAGCGGGAGCTCACCGAGGAGGGCATCCGCGAGCGCTTTCGGCGCATCCGCAGGCCCGAGGATCCGTTGCACGCCCGGATCTGGGAGGTGGTGCCCGAGGAGGAGGGATGAGGCAGGCGGCCTCTGTCTGGCCCTCGTCCGGCTTCGCATTGCTGGAGCGGGACGCGCGCGGACGGCTGCGCGTGACCGACGATTTCCTGCGCGCCTGGCTCGAGCGGCCGGAGCTCAAGCCGGTGGCCGAGAGCTGCGACCACGAACGGCGGCTCTACGAGGCGGCGTGCGCCGACCCGAGGCTCCCCATCACACCGGTCACCCTGCTCAGGCTGCGCGACCGGGACGCCCAGGACAACTGGAGCTGCTTTGTCCGCTTCCGCGACCATCTGCTCGCCCATGCGACGCTGGAGGACGCCTATTTCGCCCTGTTCCTGCGCGATGCGGTGCCGCTTGCGCCCTTGTTCGTGGACCGGCTCGCTCAGCTGGTGGTGCAGAACATGCTCGACGGCACCGCGGATCCCCTGTGGTGGCGGGCGGGGGAGCTGTTCTTCCGGCCGCAGCGGGTGTCGCTCATAGACGGAGCGGTGCTGCTCGCCGATGCCGCCACGGTGGAGCTGCGCGCGCGGGGTGAGGTCCCCGCATCCCTCGAAGATCTCGCCCGGGCGGCCGCGGCGGGTCCGCGCGCGGTGGAGCTCGAGGTGCTCGACGCCGAGAAGGCCGAGCGTTACTTCCAGCGGGCCGAACAGCACGAGTTCGTGCTCGACCTCACCTTCGGCCGGCCGGGGCTGGACGCCCTGTGCCGGCTGCTCGAGCGTTGGATCGGGCATTTCCTTGGGATCGGCGTCTCCATCCAGCCCCTCGCCCAGGTCCGCGACCAGCACTGGCGCTGGCATGTGGGGCTGGATTCGGAGTCCACGGCCATCCTCAACGCCCTCTATCAGGGCGAGGAGGTGTCCGAGGCGCGCCTCGGCCGGCTGTTGAGCCTGTTCCGGCTCGAGGTGCGGGAGCCCGAGGTGTTCGTCCCCGACATGCGCGGACGGCCGGTCTATCTGGGCCTCGCCGCGGACGAGCGCGGCATGCTGCGGCTCAAGCCGCAGAACCTGCTCGTCAACCTGCCGCTCCGCACCGGGGCGTGAGGAGAAGAGGAGGGGGTGATGAACGAGGAAGTGCTGAACATGAGCGTGCGCAAGTTCCTCAAGAAGCTCGGGGTGCAAAGCCAGCGGGAGCTCGAGCAGGCGATCCGCGAGGCGGTGCGGACGGGGCGACTTCAAGGCAAGGAGCGGCTGCCGGTGCGAGCCCAGATCAGCCTTCCCGCGGTGGGGCTGACGTTCGAGGTGGACGGTACCATCGAGCTCGCCTGAGCGGTCGGGGTGAGCGC
>JALSGW010000355.1 GCA_026982585.1 Alphaproteobacteria bacterium
CACGGGCCGGCCGCTCGCGGAGGTGCGGGAGGCCTATCTGCGCACCAACGCCATGCGCACCTTCATCGATCCCGAGAGCGTGGCCGAGCTGGTCCTGTTCCTGTCCTCACCGCGGGCGCGGCACATCCACGGCCAGGTGGTGGCGGTGGACGGCTACACGGAAACCCTGCGCACCCGTTGAGGGAGCGGCGGCGTTGTGCGGCTTTGCTGGCGACCCGGACTGGCCCGCCAGCCCTCGGGAGGCCCGGGCGGTGCAGGAGCGGTTGCGGGCCCGGGTGGTGCGGGCCGGGCGCCCGGAGCGGATCCTTCGCGTCGCCGGCCTGGATGCCCACTATGATCCCAAGCTGCGGCGGAGCGTCGGGGCGGCGGTGCTGCTCTCCTGGCCGGAGTGCGTGCTCGAGGAGAGCGCGCTCGCCTGCCGGAGTACCGATTTTCCCTACGTGCCGGGCCTGCTCTCCTTCCGGGAGGCTCCGGTGTTGCTCGCGGCGCTGGCGCTGCTCCGCACCCGCCCCGATCTGCTGTTCGTCGACGGACAGGGCTACGCCCATCCGCGGCGGTTCGGGCTCGCCTGCCACGTCGGCCTGCTCGCCGGAATCCCGGCGATCGGCGTCGCCAAGTCGCGCCTCGTGGGTGAATTCCGCGAACCGGGTGCGGCGGCCGGCGCGCAGAGCCCGCTCTATGACCGGGAGGAGGTGGTGGGTGCGGTGGTGCGCACCCGAGCGGGCACGCGGCCCCTGTTCGTGTCGGTGGGACATGGGATCGCGCTCGAGGCGGCGGTGGCGCTGGTGCTCGCCGCCTGTCGCGGCTACCGGCTGCCCGAGCCCACGCGGCTCGCCGACCACCTGTCGCGGGCGGCGCGCCGTTAACCATCCGTTCAGCTTTGTGTGCTGCCATGCCCCAAGCCGCGCGAGGGGAGTGACGCTATGAGCGGCATGGTTTGGCGTGTCGGGCTGTTGGCGCTCCTTTTGGCGTGGGGTCCGCTCTGGGTGGCGGAAGCCCGGGCCTCCCGCCACCTGCCCTGCGCCGACTACGGCGAGATCGTCCGCCTGCTGGCGGAGCGTTACGGGGAACGGCCTGCGGCGCTCGGTCTGCAGACCAACGGCTGGCTGCTCCAGCTGTTCGTCTCCAAGGAACAGCGGAGCTGGACCATGGTGAGCGTGTCGCCGGAGGGGATCGGCTGCGTGCTCGCAGCCGGGCGCGACTGGCGGCGCTGGCCCGGGGCCGCGGAGGCGAAGGGGCCGGACGTGTGAACGCGATCCGCTGCCGCGGGCCGCGCTGTCCCGTCGCAACCGGCTTTCCGGCGGGGGCGGGCCGTAGGCCAGCCGCATCCGCACACAGAGGCTTGGGGCGGATGCCGGATGCGCCCGCCGCAGCATCCGAATCCCTGCGGG
>JALSGW010000356.1 GCA_026982585.1 Alphaproteobacteria bacterium
CTGTCGGCGGATGCCACCGCCCAGACCCGGGAGGAGTGCCTGGCCCTGGGCTTTTCCCGCTATCTCACCAAGCCGGTGGAGCTGGACCGGCTGCTCGCCACCATCGACGAATTGGTGGCAAGCCGGAAGGTCGGGTCGGGCGATCCCCGATCCCACACCTCAGAGGCGGAGGAGCCGGTCTCAGAGGTGGTGGTCCTGCATCCGAGCGCCCAGCGCACCGCCCCCGTCCTCGACGAGGCCAAGCTGGAAAGTCTCGCCGGTCTCGACCGCGACGACGGCTTCCTGGAGAGCCTGGTCGCCCATTTCCTCGAGGACGGGGGTGCGTTGGTGGCGCGGCTCGAGGACGCGGCGGCGCGCCGGGACCTTCGCGCCTACCGGGATGCCGCCCACGCCCTCAAGAGCAGCGCGGCCCACATCGGCGCCCAGGCGCTCTACGAGCGCTGCCAGGCCTGGCGGGGCTTGGACGACCACGCCCTGGCCATGCGGGTGGCGGCCGAAGCGCAGTCCATCCGTCACGAATTCGCCCGCGCCCGCCAAGCCCTCCAGTCCTTCCTGGCCCGCAGCCGGCCGGCAAGCCGCCACAGCGGCGGCCGTCACGGCTGAAGGCCGCGCAACCAGCGGCGCAGACCCCGCCACAACGGCCGTCCCCCGAGCCGCCCCTGGCGCCACTCCCGGGCGATCCGGGCGCGCAGCCGCAACGCCGACCGTTCCAGCCGATCCAACGCCCGCGCCGCCTTGGGATGGCGCCTGCGGATGTCGGCGAGCAACGCCCGTGCCCGGCGGCTGTGGCGGGACAAAAGCAACAGCCCCACCATCAGGAACAACAGCCCCTGGAGCAGCGGCAGGAACAGCCCCACCACGCCCAAGAACAAGAACAACAGCCCCAGGGCGATCCAGGCGAAACGCTTGAGGTCCGAAGGACGATAGGGGAGCACGCATCCTCCATCCACACGCAGGTCGGTCAGGGCTCTTGCGGTGACGCTTCCTCCACAATCCGGTACCATTGTTGTTCGTCCACCGTCGGGATGCCGAGCTCGCGTGCGCGTTGCAACTTGCTTCCCGGATCCCGGCCCACGATCACCAAGTCGGTGCGCCTTGACACCGAGTTGGTGACCTTGGCGCCCATAGCCTGGGCGCGCGCCCGGGCTTCGTCCCGGCTCATGCGGCTGAGCTCGCCGGTGAACACCACGGTCTTGCCGGCGAGCGGCGCGGCGCGCCTCTCCTCCCGCTTCGCCGGCAACACCCGCACCTCCCGGGCCAGCCTTCGCACCAGCTCCAGATTGCGGGCTTCCCGGAAGAACTCCGCCAGCGCCTCCGCCACCACCGGGCCCACGCCTTCCACCTGCTCGAGCCTCTCCCGCGCCGCCGGATCCCCGCGGGCGAGGGCCGTCATGGCCTCCATCCACGCCTCAAGGCTCCCGTAGGTGTCCGCGATCGCGCCGGCGGTCACCTCGCCCACATGCCGGATGCCCAAGGCGTAGATGAACCGCGCAAGCGGCATCTCCCGTCGCGCTTCCACCGCCTGCACGAGATTCGCCACCTTCTTGGCCCCCCAGCCCTCGAGGGCGGCCAGGCGCGCCTGGCGCTCGCGATCCCGGGCGAGCCGGAACAGATCCACCGGATCCGCGATCAGACCGGCGTCCAGGAGCTGGTTGATCTGCTTGCGGCCGAGCCCCTGGATGTCGAACGCCCGGCGCGCCACGAAATGGACCAACCGCTCGGCCCGCTGGGCGGGGCAGAACAGACCACCCGTGCAGCGCCTGACCGCTTCGCCGGGCGGGCGCACCGCGAGGCTTCCGCAGGCGGGACAACGCTCAGGCGGACGGAACGGACGCGCGTCGGGAGGCCGCTGCTCCGCTACCACCCGCAGCACCTGGGGGATGACGTCGCCGGCCCGTTGCACCACCACCACATCGCCGATGCGGATGTCCTTGCTCTGGATGTAGTCCTCGTTGTGCAGGGTGGCCCGGCTCACCACCACCCCGCCCACGGTCACCGGCTCCAGCACCGCAACCGGCGTGAGGGCGCCGGTGCGGCCCACCTGGACGACAATGTCCTGCAGGCGGGTGATCGCCTGCTCGGGGCTGAACTTGTGGGCGATGGCCCAGCGCGGCGCCCGCTGCACGAACCCGAGTCGTTCCTGCAGGGCGAGGTCGTCCACCCGGTACACCACGCCGTCGATATCGTAGGAGAGCGCGTAGCGGCGCTCCTCCAGCCGGTGGTGGTAGCGCAAAAGCTCCTCCACCGATTCAACCCTTCGGGCCTCGGGGTTGACCGGGAAGCCCAGGCGAGCGAGGCGCTTGAGCATGTCCCAGTGGCTTCCCCGCACCGGCGGATCCGCCTCGCCCCAGCCCCAGGCGAAAAAACGCAGCCGCCTTTGGGCGGTGATGCGGCTGTCGAGCTGACGCAGGGATCCCGCCGCGGCATTGCGCGGGTTGGCGAACGGGGGTTCACCACGCGCCTCGCGCTCGCGGTTGAGCCGGGCGAAGTCCGCCTTGTCCATGTAGACCTCGCCGCGCACCTCGAGCAGCGGCGGCGGATCGTCGGCAAGCAGCCGCTGGGGGATCTCCCGGATGGTGCGCACGTTGGCGGTGACGTCCTCGCCCACGAAACCGTCGCCGCGGGTCGCCGCCTGCACCAACAGCCCGTCTTCGTAGCGGAGCGCACAGGAGAGGCCGTCGATCTTGGGATCGGCCACGAAGGCGAGCCCCTCGCCGGCCTCCCGGTCCAGAAGCCGCAGCACCCGCGCCACCCACTCGCGGACCTCCTCCGCGCTCATGGCGTTGTCGAGGGTGAACATGGGCACCCGGTGGCGGACCTTGGCGAATTCCTCTGCCGGCGGCGCTCCCAGGCGCAGGCTCGGGCTGTCCGGCCGCTGAAGATGGGGGAAGCGTTCCTCGATCAAGCGGTTGCGCCGCTTGAGCCAATCGTAGTCGGCGTCGGCCAGCTCCGGCTGCGCCAGCACATAGTAGAGGCGGTCGTGGCGTTCGATCTCCCGGGCGAGCCAGGCCAGCTCCTCGCGCGCCTCCTCCTCGGTGAGTTCGGCGACGGGCTTGAAGAAACTGGGGGGAGGGCGGAGCCGGGCCAGGTGCGGAGGCGGCCGGTCGCCCAGCCGAGCCCTCATATCCGCCCTCCCGCCGCCGCCAGCAGACTGTCCGCCGCAGCCCGCGCGGCCTCGGTGATCCGTGCCCCGGCCAGCATGCGTGCAAGCTCCTCGCGGCGCTCCTCTGGGCTGAGCGGGCGCACCTCGACCTCGACCCCGGATCCCGTCTCGCGCTTGACCACCCTGAGATGATGGTCGGCGCGGGCGGCGATCTGCGGGGCGTGGGTGACCACCAGCACCTGCCGTTCGCGGGCCAGTCGCGAAAGCCGCTCTCCCACCGCATCCGCGGTGGCCCCGCCGATGCCGGCGTCCACCTCGTCGAAGATCAGGGTGGGCACGGGATGGACCCGGGCCAGCACCACTTCGAGGGCGAGCATGAAGCGGGCGAGCTCCCCGCCCGAGGCGATCCGGTCCAGCGGCCCGGGCGGCTGTCCGGGGTTGGTGCGGGCCGCAAAACGCACCCGCTCCGCCCCTTCCGCACCCCAGGCCTGCTCGGCGAGCGGCTCCAGCACCACTTCGAGTCGGGCGTGCGGCAGCCGCAGCGGCGCAAGCTCGGCCGCCACCTCCCGCTCGAGCGCCCGGGCCGCCTGCTTGCGGCGTTCGGACAAGGCACAGGCCGCCTCCTTCACCCGCGCCCACCGCATCTCGGCCTCTCTGCCGCTGGCCCCGATGTCCGCAAGCCGCCGCTCCAGCTCGGCGAGCCGCTCGCGGTCGGCTTGCAAGAGGTTCGCAAGCTCCGACACCGGACAGCGGTAGCGCCGTGCCGCCTCGCGCAGCGCGAACAGGCGCTCTTCCACCTCCTCGAGCCCCCGCTCCGGCGCGGCCAGGCGGCGCGCCCGCTCCTCCAACCCGACCCGCGCTTCCTCCGCCTCGATGCGCGCCCGCTCCACCGCCTCACGAATCTCCGCAAAGCCCTCCCCGGCCAGGGCCAGGGCCCGATCCAGCCGCCGTTCCGCCGCCGCCAGCCGTTCCACACCGGCCCCGAGCAGCTCGAGGCCCTCGCGCACGAGGCCGGCGAGCCGCTCCCGGTGCATCAGCCGCTGGCGCTCTCGGGCGAGCTCCTCCTCCTCGCCGGGCCGGGGTTTGAGGCGGGCGAGTGCGTCGATGCGGGCGCGCACCTCTTCCCGCTCGGCCCGCCAGTCCGATGCCCTGGCCTCCACCTCCCGGCGTTGCGCCTCCGCCCGCCGCCAGGCGCGGAACGCCGCCGCGAGCGCCGCCCGCTCGCGTTCGGCGCCGGCGAACCGATCCAGAAGCTCCCGGTGCACCGCCGGCTGCAACAGCGCCCGACTGGCCTGCTGACCGTGTACCGCCACTAGCCGTTCGGCGAGCTCGCGCAGGAAGCCGCCGCTCACCGGCGTGTCGTTGACCCAGGCCCGGCTGCGCCCGTCGGCGGTGAGCTGACGCCGCACCAGCAGCTCCTCGCCGCAGGCGATGCCCTGCCGTTCCAAAGGCTCGCGGACGGGATGCGAGGCGGAGAGCGCAAACACCGCGGTCACCTCGGCGCGATCGCACCCCGACCGCACGAGACCGCGTTCCGCACGCGCCCCGAGGGCGAGTCCGAAGGCATCGAGGAGGATGGACTTGCCCGCCCCGGTCTCGCCGGTCAAGGCGGTCAACCCGGGCGCGAACGCCACCTCCAGCCGGTCGATGAGCACCACGTCCCGGATCTCGAGACCGACCAGCATCACCGCATCCGGGGTTCGGGCTCAAAAGGGCCACAGGCGGGAGAACCAGGAGCCCCCGCCGTCCCCTTCGTCGGGCAACGGCTCGCCGTTGATGAGAGCGTAGGCGCGGGCATACCATTTGTCCCCGGGATAATTGTAGCCCAGGACCAGCGCCGCCTGGCGCGCCTCCTCCTCGAGTCCGAGGGCGAGATAACTCTCCACCAGCCGGTAGAGGGCCTCCGCCACGTGGCTGGTGGTATCGTACTGCTCCACCACCCGCTGGAAGCGGTTGATCGCGGCCAGATATTCGCCCCGGCGCAGATAAAAGCGCCCGATCTCCATCTCCTTGCCGGCCAGATGGTCGTAGACCAGGTCGATCTTGAGCCGGGCGTCGCGGGCGTAGGAGCTGTCGGGAAAACGCCGCACCAGCTCCTCGAGCGCGGCGAGCGCCTTTTCGGTCATGCCCTGGTCGCGGCCGACGTCCACGATCTGCTCGTAGTAGGAGAGGCCGATCAGATAGAGGGCATAGGGCACGTCGGGATGGCCGGGGTGCAGTTCGATGAACCGCTCCGCCGCGGCGATGGCGGCGTCGTATTCGGCGGCTTCGTAATAGGCATAGGCGGCCATCACCTGGGCCCGCACCGCGAGCTCCGAGAAGGGATGCTGGCGCTCCACCTCCTCGAAGGCCCGGGCGGCGTCGAGGAACTCCTCTTCGGCGAGCAGATCCATCCCTTGCTGGTACAGCACCTCCGCAGGACGCTCCACATAGGGCGGCTCCTCTGGCGTGCCCGCACAGGCGGCGAGCAGCATCAGCGTCCCCACCATAGCGAGCACGGCCCGGAGGCGCGCCCAACGCGCCAAAGGCCGGCCCGATCCCGCCCAAGCTCCGTCTCTCTGCCCGTCCATCGCGGCTCAACCCGCCCGGCCAACAGCTGCGCCCTCGCCAACTTAGTGCAGCCCACGCCCTTCGCCTAGCGGCAAGCGAGAGCACCGCGGCCCACGACGGCGCTTCGCCCTGGCCGATCGCGCCCCTGCGCGCTATGCCTTGCGCCGGCCGCGGCCGATCGGGCCGCTCCCGGGTCCGCAGGACGAACCGACCGATGACCCACTCCGCCCCCTCGCCCGCCCGCCGTCGCACGCCGCTCGAAGCCTTCCTGCAAACCGAAGCCGCGGGCGGCCTGTTCCTGGTGTTGGCGGCCGCCGCCGCCCTTTTGTGGGCCAACGGCCCCTTCTCGGAAAGCTACCGCGCGCTGCGCGACTTCCCGATCGCCATCGAGGTGGGGGGCTTCCGCCTCGCCAAGCCGCTCCTCCTCTGGGTCAACGACCTGTTGATGGCGGTGTTCTTCTTCGTGGTCGGGCTCGAGATCAAACGCGAGATCCTGGTGGGCGAGCTGGCCGGACGCAAGCGGGCGATGCTGCCGGTGATGGCAGCGCTGGGCGGCATGCTGGTTCCGGCCGGCATCTACCTCCTCTTCAATCCCCAAGCACCCGAGCGCAACGGTTTCGGGGTTCCCATGGCCACCGACATCGCCTTCGCGGTCGGGATGCTCGCCCTGCTGGGCCGCCGGGTGCCGGTCGCGCTCAAGGTGTTCCTGCTGGCGCTCGCGATCATCGACGACCTCGGGGCGGTGTTGCTGATCGCCCTGTTCTACACCGCGGAGCTCGCGAGCGGACCGCTCGCGCTGGCGGCGCTGGTGTGGCTCGGGGCGGCCGTCTACGGCCACCTCGGCGGCGGCCGGGCGGGAGTGTTCCTGCTGTTCGGCGCCCTGCTCTGGTTCCTGGTCTTCCAGTCGGGGGTGCACGCCACCCTGGCCGGGGTCGCCCTGGCCTTCGCGGTGCCCATCGCGCATCGGGTCGATCCCAAGGCGGTGGCGGCCGAGCTGCGCCGGCGCGCGGCCGGCGACTTCGAGGACATCGAGATGACCATCGGCGAGGCCGCCCAGGCGCTGGTGGAGGCGCGCAGCCCGCTGCACCGCTTCGAACACGGTCTCGCCCCCTGGGTGGCCTGGGCGATCATGCCGCTCTTCGCCCTCCTCAACGCCGGCGTCGCCTTCACCGACCTCGAAGGCGCTCCCTTCGCGAGCCCGGTGCTGCTCGGGGTGGCGACAGGCCTTTTGGTCGGAAAACCCCTCGGGGTGGTGGGCGCCTGCCTGCTCGCGGAACGGCTCGGCCTCGCGCACCGCCCCGCCGGGGTGAGCTACGGCGCCATCCTCGGCGTCGGGCTGATCGCCGGCATCGGCTTCACCATGGCGCTGTTCATCGCCGGGCTGGCCTTTCCCGATCCCGCCGTGCTGGACCAGGCCAAGCTCGGCATCCTCACGGGCTCGCTGGCCGCCGCGCTGCTCGGGCTGGCGTGCCTCCACCTGAGCCTGCGGCCCAAGCGGGAACGACCGGCGGCGTGAGCCACGGCTTCGGACGACGGGCCGCGGCCGTCGCCGCCGCGCCGACCCGGCGCCCTCGGGCGATCACAGGCACTTGAAGTACTCGAACGGCTCGAGACAGCCCCGACAGCGGTAGAGGGCCTTGCAGGCGGTGGCGCCGAACTCCGCGATGCACTCGGTCTCCGCGCTTCCACAGCGCGGACAGGGGACCTCCGGCGGTGCGCCGAACCGTTCTTTCCCGCCGCTTTGGAGGGGCGGTGCGATTCCCGCCTCCCGCAGCCGCTCGCGGCCCCGTTCGGTGATCCAGTCGGTGGTCCAGGGCGGGGCGAGGGCGGTTTCCAGCCGCGCATGACGGAACCCCGCCCGGTCCAGCGCCGCGCGCACGGCGAGGGCGATCACCTGGGTGGCCGGACAGCCGGTGTAGGTGGGGGTGATGGTGACCACCGGCGTGCCGTCCGCATCCGCCGCCACCCGCCGCACGATGCCGAGATCCACCACCGACAGGTTGGGGATCTCGGGATCGTACACCTCCTCGAGCGCCCGCCAGATGGCCTCCCGCACCTCGGGCGCGAGTTCCGCCCCGGCCGTGCTGCTACCATGCGGTGGCATCGGGATAGGCCCGCCTGAGGAACTGCATCTCCGCCAGGATGTGACCGAGATGCTCGGTGTGCATGCGGCCGTCCTTGCCGCCGCTCTGCATCCACCCGTCCTCGGGACGCCGCAGGGTCGCCTCCCTGAGCACCGCGTTCACCCGCTCGTCCCAGCCCGGCTTGAGGGCGGCCACGTCCGGCCCCACACCCGCCTCCGCCATCGCCCGGTCGAGCGCGTCCGGGGTGAACAGCTCGCCCGTATACATCCACAGCGCATCGAGGGCGCGCTGCGCGCGGGCGTGGCTCTCCTCGGTGCCATCCCCAAGCCGCACCATCCACGCGCCGCTGTGGCGGACGTGATAGCGCACCTCCTTGAGCGCCTTGGCGGCGATGGCGGCGAGGCGCTCGTCGCGGGAACGGGCGAGGGCCTCGTACTGCTGTTCCTTGAAGGCGCTCACCAGAAACAGCCGGCAGATGGTGTGGGCGAAATCGCCGTTGGGCAGCTCGACCAGGAGATGATTGCGGAAATCCAGCACGTCCCGCAGATAGGCGAGATCGTCCTCGTCGCGCCCCGCCCCCTCCACCTCGCCGGCATAGCTCAACAACAGCCGCGCCTGACCGATGAGATCGAGGCTGATGTTGATGAGCGCCATCTCCTCCTCGATCTCCGGCGCCCGGCCGACGAGCTCGGACAGCCTCTGGCCGAGGATGAGGGCGTCATCGCCGAGCCTGAGCAGATAGGAGAACAGCTCCGCCCCGGCCGCCATGTCGCCTCCGCTACATGCCCTTGACCTCGGGGGGGATGCGGTAGTGCTGGGCATGCCGGTATTCCTTCTCGAGGGGCTCGAAGAAACTGTCCCGATCCTCCGGGGCGGAGGCGACGATGGCCGCCGCCGGCACCACCCAGATCGACTGGCCCTCGCCGCGCCGGCAGTAGAGGTCGCGGGCGAGCTCCAGGGCCATCTCGCCGTCGGGCGCGTGCAGACTGCCCACATGCCGGTGATCGAGCCCGTTGCGCGGGCGTATGAACACCTCCCACACCGGCCAGTCCTTCATCGCCGCCTCCTCACGCCGCACGCCGCGCCCGCCGCTTGGCGGCATGGGCGAGCGCCGCTTCCCGCACCCAGGCGCCCTCGGCAAAGGCCCGCCGGCGCTGTTCCAAGCGCTGGCGGTTGCAGGGACCATCGCCCCGGATCACCCGCCAGAACTCGTCCCAGGGCACCTCCCCGAAATCATAGTGGCCGCGCTCGGGATTCCACCGGAGCTCGGGATCGGGGATCTCAAGCCCCAGATAATGGGCCTGGGGCACGGTGACGTCGACGAACTTCTGGCGCAGGTCGTCGTTGGTGAAGCGCTTGATCTTCCACTTCATGCTCTGGGCGGTGTGCACGGAATCGCGGTCGGGCGGACCGAACATCATGAGCGCCGGCCACCACCAGCGATTGAGCGCGTCCTGGACCATGCGCCGCTGCTCGCGGGTGCCGCGGGCGAGCGTCATGACGATCTCATAGCCCTGGCGCTGATGGAAGCTCTCCTCCTTGCAGATGCGCACCATCGCCCGCGCATAGGGGCCGTAGGAACAGCGCTGCAACGCCACCTGGTTCATGATCGCGGCACCGTCGACGAGCCAGCCGATCATGCCGATGTCCGCCCAGGTGAGGGTGGGGTAGTTGAAGATCGAGGAATATTTGGCCTTGCCCGACAGCAGCTGGTCGATGAGCTCGGCCCGATCCACCCCGAGGGTCTCGCAGGCTGCATAGAGATACAAGCCGTGCCCGGCCTCGTCCTGGATCTTGGCGAGCAGAATCGCCTTGCGCCTGAGGCTCGGCGCCCGGGTCACCCAATTGCCCTCGGGCAACATGCCCACCACCTCGGAATGGGCGTGCTGACTGATCTGCCGGATCAGGGTGCGGCGGTACGCCTCCGGCATCCAGTCCTGGGGCTCGATCTTGATCTCCTGATCGATCTTGCGCTGGAACGCCTCCTCCCGCGCCAGCTCCTCAGCGGAGGCAGCCGCCCGCCCGGCGTCCGCGCCGATATCCAGGCCCTGTGAATACATCCCGCACCTCCCGTGACCGGCCCCTCGCCTCAGGC
>JALSGW010000357.1 GCA_026982585.1 Alphaproteobacteria bacterium
ACGGAGCGGCGCACATGGACGGTCCGGAGCGGGAGGCGGCGGGGCGCATCGACCGGCTGGCGGCGATGGCCGCACTCGCCCTGTTGGCGGCGGGGGTGGTGCTGGTGTTGTGGCCGTTCTTCTCCTCGCTGTTGTGGGCGGCGGTGCTGACCTCCACCACCTGGCCCCTTTATGCGCGCCTGGAACGCCGGCTGGGCGGGCGCCGGTCGCTCGCGGCCCTGCTCATGACCCTGCTGCTCGCCGCAGCCTTCCTGTTGCCGCTGGCGCTTGTGGGGTTGAGTCTGGCCGAGAACCTGCGCGGTCTCGTGACGGCGGTCCAGGAGCTGTTCGCCGAGGGGCCGCCCATGCCGCCCGCCTGGCTGGAACGGCTGCCGGTGATCGGACCGGCGCTCGCCGCCGAGTGGCGGGAGCTGGTCTTGGACCGGCAACGGCTGGCCGGCCTTCTGCAGAACCTGTGGCAACCGCTGCGGGACTTTCTGGTGGCGAGCGGGGTGACGCTCGGCACCGGCCTCATGCAGCTCACCATGAGCGTGCTCGCGGCCTTCGTCTTCTACCGCGACGGTTCCGCGCTGGCCCGTTTCCTGCGGCGGGTGGGGGAGCGGGTGGCCGGCCCCCGCTTCGGCCGGCTCCTGCGGGTCGCGCAGACCACCCTCGCGAGCGTGGTGTTCGGCGCCATCGGCACCGCCATCGTCCAGGCGCTGCTCGCCTTCGCGGGATTCCTCATCGCCGGCGTGCCGGGTCCGTTTTTGTTGGGCTTCGCCACCTTCTTCCTGGCCCTGTTCCCGGCCGGCGCCCCCATCGTCTGGCTGCCGGTGGCGTTCTGGCTCTACCAGACCAGCGGGCTCGGCTGGGGCCTGTTCATGCTCTTGTGGGGCACGGTGGTGGTGTCGGGTTCCGACAATCTGGTCCGGCCCTATCTCATCAGCCGGGGCAGCGAGCTGCCGTTTCTTCTGGTGCTGATGGGGGTGGTGGGCGGCGCGCTGGCCTTCGGCTTTCTCGGCATCTTCCTGGGGCCGACGCTGCTCGCGCTGGCGCTCGCGGTGGTGCGGGAGTGGGGTGCGGAAGCGGTGGCGGAGGGCGGCGAGAGGGGCTAAGGGGATCGCTGCAGCTGGAGAGAGGCGGAGCCATGCGGTGGATCTGGGGACCGTGGAGCGAGGCCGACTATCGGCTCGATCGCATGACCTTCCGGGACCTGCTTCGGGCCTATTTCACCTACTACGCCATCCAGGTCTATCTGCTGCTCGGAGCGGTCGGATGGCTTGTGGCGCTGCGCTCGGGCACGGGCCTCGGCGCCACGCTGGCGGCGGCGGGGCTCATGGTGGTGATCTATCCGCTCGTCGAATACGGCCTCCATCGCTTCGTCCTCCACGCCCGCTGGATGTACAAGA
>JALSGW010000358.1 GCA_026982585.1 Alphaproteobacteria bacterium
CGGCCAGCTCGCCAGCGCGCAGCCCCGCACGCGTGCGGCCTGAGGGCGGACGGGGCGCATGCGTCGTCTCCTGGTCGGCTGCCTGGCGAGCCTGGGCCTGCTGTTCCTCCTGCTCCTGCTCGTCCTCGCGGGCGTGGCCTATTGGGCGCTGCGGGAGCTCGAAGTGGCCGACGAGTTCCCGGCCGAGCTGCCCGCGACCGTGGTGCTCGAGCTGGACCTGCGCGGCCGGCTCGAGGACCGCATCGATCCCTCGCCGCTGGCCCTGGTGCTGGAGGAGGACCGTCCGGATCTGAGCGCCACCCTGCTCGCCCTCGAGCGGGCCGCCGCGGATCCGCGGGTCGCGGGCCTGATCGCCCGCATCGATGCCACCGATCACGGGCTTGCCACCGTCCAGGAGCTGCGCGCCGCGGTGCTGCGCTTTCGCGCGGCGGGCAAGTTCGCCCTCGCCCATGCCGAGAGCCTCGGCGATCTCGGCGGCGGCAGCGAGGGCTATTATCTCGCCACCGCCTTCGAGGACATCGCCCTCCAGCCCACCGGGACCCTGGGCCTGGTCGGCCTGCTCGTGGAGCTGCCCTATCTGGGCGGGCTGCTCGAGCGGCTCGGGGTGGAGGCGGAGGTGGAACAGCGGGCGGAGTACAAGACCTCCTTCGAGATCTTCACCCGCACAGAGCCGAGCCCGGCCGCCCGGGAGATGGTGGCAAGCATCGCCGACGAGCTGTTCGCCCAGATGGTGGCCGGCATGGCCGAGGGCCGCGGCCTGGGCGAGGCGGCGATGCGCGATCTCATCGACGAGGGGCCCTATACCGCCAGGGAGGCGCTCGCGCTCGGGCTCGTGGACCGGCTCGAGGACTATGGGGCGGCGCGCGCCCGGGCGCGGAGCCGGGCCGGGGACGGGGCCGGGCTTGTGGCGCTCGCGGACTATCTCGAAGAGCTGCCGGAGCCGGATTCGGAGGCGGTGGCGGTCGCCTTCATCCGCGCCGCGGGGCTGGTGCAGCCGGGCTCCGGCGGCTTCGGCGACGGTATTTACGCCGATTCGCTGGTGGCGGCGCTCGAGCAGGCGGCGGAGGATCCGGACGTCCGGGGGGTGTTGCTGCGCCTCGAGAGCGGCGGCGGCGCCGCCAGCGCCTCGGAGGCGGTGCGCGCGGCCATCGCCCGGGTCCGCGAAGCGGGCAAGCCGGTGGTGGTGTCGCTCCAGAACGACGGCGCCTCGGGCGCCTATTGGATGGCCGTCGCCGCCGACCGCATCCTGGCCCAGCCCGCCACCCTCACCGGATCGATCGGGGTGGTGGCGGCGCGGCCGGTGCTGGTGGAGCTGTGGCAGAAGCTCGGGGTGCGCTGGTACAGCGAGGCCCGCGGCGAGAACGCCGGCATGCTCTCCCTCGCCGGGCGTTATGACGTGAAGGAGCGGGCGCGGGTGGCGGCGATCATGGACTCGCTGTATGTCCGGTTCATCGAGGTGGTGGCGGAGGGCCGCGGCCTGTCCCCGGAGGCGGTGTTGAGCGCGGCGCGGGGCCGGGTGTGGACGGGCAGCCTCGCCCTCGCGCGCGGGCTGGTCGATCGTCTGGGCGGGTTGTACGAGGCCAAGGAGGAGCTGCGCCGGCTGCTCGATCTGCCGCCCGGAGCGGAGCTGCGCCTTGTTCCCTATCCGGAGCCGGAGGGGCTGTTGGGCTGGCTTTCCCGCCTCGCCGGCGCGCCCGGCGCCGGAGCGGACCTGCTAGGGCTTCTCGAACAGCCGCTGCTGTTGGCCCCGGTCATCCGCATCCGCTGACCAGGCCTCGGGCGGCCGCAGACCATAGCCCTGGCCGCGCACGGTGCGGATGGGATCCGCCTCGCCGGCGGCGTTGAGAGCGCGTCGCAGGCGGCGCACCGCCGCGTCCACCGCCCGCGGCTCCACATCCCGGCTCGCCGGCCACAAGCGCGCGAGCAGGGTCTCGCGGTCGAACAGCCGCCCGGGATGTTCGAGCAAAAACTGCAACAGACGCCATTCGGTGGGGGCCAGCCGCAGCGGCCGGCCGCGCCGGTAGGCGCGACCGGATGCGGGCTCGAGGCGGATGTCCCCCACCTCGATGCGGTCCTCGAACAGGGACGGCCGCCTGCGCCGCAAAACGGCCCGGATGCGGGCGATCACCTCGGCGGGCGAGAAGGGTTTGACCACGTAGTCGTCGGCGCCGAGATCGAGGCCCCTGAGCCGGTCCGCCTCCTCGCCCCGGGCGGTGAGGAAGAGGATGGCGAGATCCCGGGTCTCCGGCCGGCGGCGCAGCGTGAGGCAGAGGTCGAGACCGGAACGGCCAGGCAGCATCCAGTCCACCACCACCACATCGGGGGGCTGCTCCGCCACCAGCTGGAGCGCGCTCTCGGCGTCCTCCGCCTCCGCCACCTGGAAACCGCTTGCGCGCAGATTGTAGGCAAGCAGCCGGCGCACCGGCTCTTCGTCCTCGACGAGCAGCACGAGCGGCGTCATGGGCCTCTTCACTCCCGGGCGATGGCCGCGTTCACGGGCGCGCCCCGTCCCGTCGCCCGCTAGGCGGCATGGCCCGCCAGATAGCGCCGGGTGCGGGGATCCCGCGGCCGGACCAGCACCTCCGCGGCCGGGCCGAACTCCACCAGCCGGCCCAAGTGGAGGAAGGCGACGTCATGCGCGATGCGCGCGGCCTGCTGCATCAGATGGGTGACCAGGAGGATCGTGTAGCGCGATTTGAGCTCCGACAACAGGGCCTCGATGTGGGCGGTGGCGGCGGGATCGAGCGCCGAGGTGGGCTCGTCGAGGAGCAAAAGCTCCGGCTCAGGCGCCAGGGCGCGGGCGATGCACAGGCGCTGCTGCTGGCCGCCCGAGAGGTTGAAGGCGTGATCGTGCAGCCGGTCCTTCACCTCCGCCCACAGGCCCGCCCGGCGCAGGCTCTTCTCCACCTGCTCGTCGAGCAGAGCGCGCTTGCGGACGCCGCGAATACGCAGCCCCGCCGCCACATTCTCGTAGATGGAGGTGGGAAAGGGGTTGGGCTTCTGGAACACCATGCCGATGCGCAGCCGCACCAGCAGGGGATCGGTGTGGGGCGCGAGCACGTCGAGGCCGCCCGGCTCGAGCAGGATGCGCCCTTGGTAGCGGTGGCCGGGCTCGAGGTCGTGGAGCCGGTTGATGCAGCGCAAGAGCGTGCTCTTGCCGCAGCCGGAGGGGCCGATCAGGGCGGTGATGCGCCGCTCGCGCACGGGCAGGGTGACGTCGAACAACACCTGGCGGCGGCCGTACCAGAAGGACAGGTTCGCGATCCGCAGCTTCAAGGGCCGCTCCTCGGCCTCCGCGGTGCGGGAGGGGATGGGGAGAGCCGCGACGGTCATGGGGCGAGCCTCCGGGCACGCAGGCGCAGGACGATGGCAAGGGCGTTGATCAAAAGCGCGAGGGCGAGCAGCACCACCCCCGCCGCCGCCGCGAGTTCGTGGAAGGCCGGCTGCGGCCGGCTCAGCCAGCCGAACATCTGGATCGAAAGCGCGGTGAAGGGGGAGAACAGCCATTCGGCGTCCACATAGGGCGGCTCGGGGCGCAGCGGTGAGGGCGGCAGGAAGGCGATGAAGCTCAGCGCACCCACCGCCACCAGGGGAGCGGTCTCGCCCACGGCACGGGAGAGGGCGACGATGACGCCGGTCAGGATGCCGGGCGCTGCCGCAGGCAGCACGAAGCGCAAAAGCGTCTGTCTTCGGTCGGCGCCGAGCGCGTAGGCCGCCTCCCACAGCGTGCGCGGCACCGCCCTGAGCGCCTCGCGCGTCGCCACGATCACCACCGGCAGGATCAACAAGGCCAAAACCATCGCGGCGCTCAGGATCGACGCCCCCAATCCGAGGCCGTCGACGAACAGGGCGAGCCCGAGCAGGCCGTAGAGGATGGAGGGCACGCCGGCGAGGTTGGCGATGTTCACCTCCACGAGCCGGGTGAAGGCGCCGCGCGGCGCATAGGCCTCGAGGTAGAGCCCGGCCGCCACTCCGAGCGGCACGGCGAGGGCCGCGGTGACGGACAAAATGGCGAGGCTCCCCACCCAGGCCGGCAGGATGCCCGCCCGCTCCGGCCGGCGCGAGGGAAATGCGCTCAGGAAGTCCCAGTCCAGATGCGGAAGTCCGCTTCGCACGAGATCGAACATCAGGACCAGGAGGGTGAAGGCGGCGGCGCCCGGCAAGAGCAGGCCGAAGAGCCCGAAGGCGAGCTCCAGGAGGCGGGCGCGTCGGATGCGGGGGGGAAGGGTGCTGGACATGGTCTAGGCGCCCCTATGCGACCGCTTGCGAGAGAGCAGGGTGGCCAGGAGGTTGACGGCGAAGGTGCACAGGAACAGGCCCAACGCCACCACAAACAAGGAACGGTAGGCGCGCGAGCCGTATGGCACGTCGCCGAAGCTCACCTGGACGATGTAGGCGGTCATGGTGGCCGCTCCCTCGAGCGGGTTGAAGGTGAAGCGGGGGTTCTGGCCGGCTGCCAGGGTGACCACCATGGTCTCGCCCATCGCCCGGGCGAGCGCGAGCAGGAAGGCCGATACGATCCCCGAGCGCGCGGCCGGCAGCATCACTCCAAGACCCGTCTGCAGGCGGGTGAAGCCGAGCGCGTAGGCCGCCTCCCGAAGCTCGCGCGGCACCGCCCGCAGCGCGTCCTCCGAGAGGGACACCGCATAGGGCAGGATCATCACCCCGAGCACAAGGCCGGCCGCCAGCATGTTGAAGGGCGGCAGGCCCGGGATCAGCCCCTGCAACAATGGGGTGACGACGAGCAGCGCGAAATAGCCGTAGACCACGGTGGGCACCGCGGCGAGCAGCTCGAGCACCGGTTTGGCCGCCTCGCGCAGCCTGGGCGGGGCGTACTCGCAAAGATAGAGGGCGAGCGCGAGGCCCGCGGGCAAGGCGAGGGCGAGGGCGATCAGGGTGGTGGTAAGGGTGCCGGCGACGAGCGCCCAGATGCCGTAGCGGGGCTCCGCGAACAGAGGCGTCCAGACGGTGTCCAGCAACACCGCCGAAAGCCCGACCTCCTCCAGGAAGGGCAGCGATTCGCCGATCAGGACGGCGACGATGGCAAGGGTGATCAGCACCGACAGCGCGGCTGCCGCCCAAAGCAGGGCCGCGAACAGGCCCGCGAGGAGCCGGCGGCGCCGCAAAAACCCCGCGCTCGGCGCAAAGGACGAGAGGCCTTCGGCGCCAACCGACGGCATGGCGGCGTACCTCAACCGGCCCGCCCTTGCGCTTCGGCTTCGGTGGCTCGCCCGGGGCGGGGGACCGCTCCGGCTTTCCGGAGCAGGCTCCGGCTTTTCGCGTAGGCGTCCCTGGAGAGCGGGATGAAGCCGACCTCCCGGGCGAGCGGCAGCACCAGCTCCGGGTCGAGATACATGGCGAGGAAGGCGCGCACCGCTTCCCGCTCCTCGAGCGCCCCCGCGTCCACGTACAGCCACAGGGGGCGGGCGAGCGGCCGGTAGCGGTTCGTGCGCACATTGTCCGGGCTCGGTGTCAGGCAGGCGCCGGTTTCGGGGTCGCGCACCGCCACCGCCTTCAGCCGGTCGCGGTTCTGGGCGTAGTAGGGGTAGCCGAAGAAGCCGAGCGCGCCCGGATCCCGGCTGACGCCGAGCACCAGCACATTGTCGTCCTCGCTCGCGGTGTAGTCGCCGCGCGAGGCGCCGGTCTTTCCCGTCACGACGGCGGTGAAATAGTCGTAGGTGCCGGAATCGGGGCCGGGCCCGTAGAGGGCGAGCGGTATGTCCGGCCACTTCGGGCGCAGCTGGCTCCAGCGGGTCACCCGACCCTGGGCCTCGGGCGCCCACATGCGCCTGAGCTCGGCGACGCTCAGGCAGTCCACCCAGTCGTTGGCGGGATGGACCACCACCGTCACCGCATCGAGGGCGACCGGCACCGCCAAGGGCCGCACCCCGGCGGCGGCGCAGGCCTGTTCCTCCTCGGGGCGGATGGGCCGGGAAGCGTTGACGAGATCGGCCTCGCCCCGGCACAGGCGCCGGAACCCGCCGCCCGTCCCCGAGATTGCCACCGTCACCCGAAAGCGGCCGCGCGCCCACAGCTGGAACTCCTCCGCCACCGCCTCGGTGAGGGGATAGAGGGTGGAGGAGCCGTCGATGCGCAGCCAGTCCGTCTCCGCCCGCAAAGCTCCCGCGGCGATCGAGGCCAGGGCGGCCGCAGCCAAGCCGCCGGCGCGCCCGAATGCGAACCCTCCGGCCATTGCGGTTGCTCCGTTGGGGTCAGTCCGGGGCCCGTGTAGCGGCGGCGGGTGACGGTTCGGTGACGGCGGGTGGGACATGCGGTCGCACCGGCAGCCAGGCGCAGAAGCGGCTGCCCCGTCCCTCGCGGCTTGCGATGGTGAGATGGCCCCGGTGACGCCGCAGGATGTGCTTGACGATGGCGAGCCCGAGTCCGGTGCCGCCGGCCCGGCGCGAGCGGCCCCGGTCGACCCGGTAGAAGCGTTCGGTGAGGCGGGGGATGTGGTGGGCGGGAATGCCGGCGCCGAAATCCCGCACGCACAGCCGCAGCGCCGGGCTGCCGCCGAGCGGTCCGGCGGCGGCGGGGGCGTGCTGGAAGGCGGTCGCCTCCAGCACCACGCGCCGGCCGTCGCGGCCGTGGCGGAAGGCGTTGTCGAGGAGATTGTCGAGCAGCTGTTCGAGCTGGTCGCGGTCGCCGGGGATCTGGGGCAGCGGGCCGCGGACCCACAACTGGAACCGCATGTCCTCCTTCTCGGCGCGGGCCTCCGCCCGGGCGGCCACCTCCGCGAGCAGCACATCCACCGCCACCCGCTCGGTGGGCGGGTTGGCGACGCTGGCCTCGATGCGGGAGAGGGTGAGGAGGTCGTCGATCAGCCGCGCCATGCGCAGCGCTTCGCGCCGCATGAGGCCGAGGAACTCCTCCCTGGCGGCGGCGTCGTCGCGGGCGGCGCCGGCCAGGGTTTCGATGCCGGCGAGCAGGGTGGCGAGCGGGCTGCGCAGCTCGTGGCTGGCATGGGCGACGAAGTCCGCCCGCATGCGCTCGAGCGCGAGCTGCTCGCCGCTCTCCCGCAACAGCAACAGCAGTCGCTCGGGAGCAAGCCGCTGCAGCCGCAGCGCATAGGGCCGCAACGGCGGGCCCGGCAGGCTCACCTCCAGGCTCAGGGGCTCGGCGCGGGCGAACGCCGCCTTGAGGGCATCGGTGAGGGCCGGATCGCGCAGCACCTCGTGCAAGGGCAAGGGCAGCGAGGCGTCGGCGATCAGCGTGCGCGCGGGCGGATTCGCATAGACCACCCGATGGCGCCGGTCGACCACCAGCGCCGGGTCGAAGAGCAGGTCCAACAGCACCCCGAGCCCGCTTCCCTGCTCGGGCAGCGCCGCCGCGGAGGCCGCATGCGAGGGCTGGTCCCTGCGCACGGCGCGGCGTTCCTGGTGCGGGGATGGGGTGCGGGCGGTCAGTGCTGGAGCTCCGGCCGGTCGCGGAAATGCGCGAGCGCTTCGGGATTGGCAAGCGCGCCCAGGTTCTTCACCTCGCGCCCGTGGATCACCTCGCGCACCGCGATCTCGCTCACCTTGGCGTTCATGGTGCGGGGGATGTCCGGCACCTGGAGGATCTTGGCGGGCACGTGGCGCGGCGAACACTGTTCGCGGATCTCGCGGCGGATGCGGTCCTCGAGCGCCTCGTCCAGGACCAGCCCCTCGCGCAGCTTGACGAACAGCACCACCCGCTCATCGCCCTGCCACTGCTGGCCCACGCACACCGCCTCCAGCACCTCGGGAATCCCTTCCACCACCCGGTAGATCTCGGCGGTGCCGATGCGCACGCCGCCGGGATTCAAGGTGGCATCCGAGCGGCCGTAGATGATGACGCCGTCGTGGGCGGTGATTTCCGCATAGTCGCCGTGGGTCCACACGCCGGGGAAGCGCTCGAAATAGGCGGCGCGATAGCGGCGGCCGTCGGGATCGTTCCAGAAGCCCAAAGGCATCGAGGGGAAGGGGCGGGTGCAGACCAGCTCGCCGGGCCGCCCGCGCACCGGCCGCCCCTCTTCGTCGAACACCTCCACCGCCATGCCCAGCCCGCGCATCTGGATCTCGCCCCGCCACACCGGCCCGGCGGGATTGCCGAGCACGAAACAGGAGACGATGTCGGTGCCGCCGGAGATGGAGGCGAGGTGGAGGTCCGCCTTCACCGCTCCATAGACGTAGTCGAAGTTCTCGGGCAAAAGCGGCGAGCCGGTGGAGAGCAGGGTGCGCAGCTCTCCGAGGTCGAAGCGGCGGCCGGGGGCGACACCCGCCTTCTTGATGGCGTCGATGTACTTGGCGCTGGTGCCGAACACCTGCAGTCGCGTCTCGGCGGCGAGCCGCCACAGCGCCGCGGGGTCGGGATGGAAGGGGGAGCCGTCGTAGAGCACCACCGTGGCCTCGCTGGCCAGCGCCGAGACCAGCCAGTTCCACATCATCCAGCCGCAGGTGGTGAAATAGAACATGCGATCGCCGGCGCGCAGGTCGGTGTGCAGCCGGTGCTCCTTGATGTGCTGGAGGAGCGTGCCGCCCGCCCCGTGCACGATGGCCTTCGGCTTGCCGGTGGTGCCGGAGGAATAGAGGACGTAGACCGGATGGTCGAAGGGCAGCTGGGCGAACTCGGGGCGCGGCGCGTCGGGCAGCAGGAAGGACTCGAAGGCCACCGCCTTGGGCAGGCCGGAAAGCGAGGCCTCGGGATCGAGATAGCGCACCACCACCACCCGCTCGAGGCCGGGCAGGCGGGCGGCGAGCTCCCGCACCTTGTCCCGGATGTCGAACGCCTTGCCGCCGTAGAGGTAGCCGTCCACGGTGAAGAGCACCTTGGGCTCGATCTGGCCGAAACGGTCGAGCACCGCCGGCACCCCGAACTCGGTGCTGCAGGAGGACCATATGGCGCCTAGGGAGGTGGCGGCGAGCATGGCCGCGACGGTCTCGGGGATGTTGGGCAGATAGCCCGCAACCCGATCGCCCACCCCGACGCCCTCCGCCCGAAGCGCGGCGGCCAGCGCAAAGACCAGGGAATCGAGCTCGCGCCAGCTCAGGCTCCGGCCGGCGCCGTCCTCGCGGCGGAAGATCAGGGCCGGCGTGTCGTCCCGCCGGCGCAGCAGGTTTTCTGCGAAATTGAGCCTTGCGCCCACAAACCAGCGCGCGCCGGGCATGGCGTCGCCGTTCTCGAGCACCCGCTCATAACCCCGGCTCGCCCGCACCCCGCCGAGCTGCCAGATCCGTTCCCAGAAGGCCGCCCGCTCCTGGATCGACCACTGCCAGAGGTCCTGCACCGCCCGCTCGCCCTCGAACCCCAGTCCGCGGGCGAACCGCAGCATCTGGCTCGCCTCGGCGCGCTCCGGAGCGGGACGCCAGATCGGTTCCTGCATGGCCTCCTCCCCAATCCCGACCGCTCGACCGGCAGCATAGAGGGCGCGCTAGGAGCCGCAAACGCCTCCATCATCGGGCCGGCCGCCCAAGGTGAGCCGATGCTCGCGGCCGGCGAGCAGCCGCTCGATGTTGGCCCGATGGCGCGCCACCACCACGAGCGCCAAAAGCAGGAACAACCCCGCCTGCGGCCATGCCCCCTGAAGTGCGGCGACGGCCGGTGCGGTGGCGGCCGCCAGCATCGAGCCCAGCGACACATAGCGGGTCAGCGCCACGGTGGCCGCGAACACCAAAGCTGCCGCAAGCAGCACCCAAGGGGCGAGGGCGAGCAGCACGCCGGCTGCGGTGGCCACCCCGCGCCCGCCCCGAAAGCCGAGCCAGAGCGGAAAACAGTGGCCGAGCACGGCGCCCAGGGCACTGGCCAATGCCGCCTGTTGGCCCCAGAAGGCGAGGGCGAGGGCTGCGGGCAGATAGCCCTTGAGGAGG
>JALSGW010000359.1 GCA_026982585.1 Alphaproteobacteria bacterium
TGCACGCGGAAGCCGAGAGCCTGGAAGCGATCCTGGTCTTCCCGGTGCCGCTCAGGGCGGCGCTGTTCGCGCTCGAGGTGGAGATCGACGGACGGCGCCTTCGCGCCCGCGCCCGCTCCCGCGAGGAGGCCCGCGAGGACTATGAAGAGGCCATCGATGCCGGCAAGACCGCGGTGCTCCACGAGGAGGTGCTGCGCGGGGTGCACATGCTCTCGGTCGGACACCTGCCCCCCAACAAGCGCGTGGAGGTGGTCACCCAGTGGGCGATGCCGCTGGTCTGGCACGACGGCGACGCGCTGCTGCGGGTGCCCCTCACGGTGGGCGAGATTTACGGGGATCCGAAGCTGCCCGAGACCGACGCGCCGACCCATGCGCCCCTCTCCGCACGGGCCCGGCTCCAGGTAAGCTGCCCCGGGGCGCGGGTGTGGCTGGACGGGCGGCGGGTGGACGGCGAGATCATCGAGATTCCCATCGATACGCCCATCGAACTGAGGGTGGAAAGGTGGCGGCCGCAGACCGCCACCGGGCGGTCGGCGGACGGCCGCGCCGTGGTGCTCGAGGCCGCACCCGAGCCGCGCGGCGAGGGGGCGCTCGATCTCGCGATTCTGGTCGACCACTCCGGCTCCATGGAGGAGTGCGTGGAGGGCGGAGCTGTGGGTTTGACCAAGCACCAGTCGGTGCGGCGTGCGCTATCCCGTATGGCTTCGGCGCTTCGGCCCGGGGACCGGGTGGAACTCTGGCAGTTCGACAACCACTGCGAGCGGATCGGCGCCACCTGGGAGCCCTTTGGTGTGGGGGATCGAGGGGAGGATGGGCCGGCCGCGCGCATGGCGCGGCTCGTGAACGCCCTCGACGGCCCCCGGGGCGGCACCGAGCTCGGCCGCGCTCTTGCCCGGGTGATCGCAGAAAGTCGCTGTCGCGACCTCCTGGTGCTCACCGACGGCAAGAGCTGGGCGCTCGATGTCGAGGCGCTCGCGCGGCAGGGCAAGCGGATTTGCGCGGTGCTGGTGGGAGAGGACAGTCTCGAGGCGATGATCGGCCATCTCGCCGCCCTCACCGGAGGCGGCCTCCATCTCGCCTTCAGGGGCGCCGTCCACGCCGCCCTCGAACAGGCCTTGGGGCTGTTGCGCAGGCAGCATCGGCCGCCCTTGGTGGAGGGAGCGCCGGAGCGGCTCGATGTGGTGGTGGACGGGGTGCGGTTCAGGGCCCGGTGGGGCGAGGTGGTGAGCGATGGGGAGCGGAGCTGGGCCGAGCGGGCGGTGGCCGCGCTTGCCGCCGCTCTGGCCCTGCCCGGGCTCAATTCCGTGCAGGCGCGGGAGCTTGCGCTCGCCGAGGGGCTCGTCACCCATCAGACCAGTCTCGTGCTGGTCGACGAGGCGGGC
>JALSGW010000360.1 GCA_026982585.1 Alphaproteobacteria bacterium
ATCTCGGCCAGCACCTCGCCGGGCTCCACCTTCTCCCCCTCCTTCTTGAGCCAGCGGGCGATGGTGCCCTCGCTCATGGTGGGGGAGAGGGCCGGCATGGTGATGGTGATGGGCATCGCCGCTCTCCCGCCCTTCAGTCGCGATAGCAGACGTCTTTGACCGCCCGCACCAGCTGTTCGCGGCGCGGCAGCGCCAGCCGCTCGAGATTGGCGGCATAGGGCATGGGCACGTCGGCGCCGGTGACGCGCAGCACGGGCGCATCCAGCCAGTCGAAGGCCTCCTCCATGGCGAGCGCGGCGATCTCCGCCCCGATGCCGCACATCGGCCAGCCCTCCTCGAGCGAGACCAGCCGGTTGGTCTTCTTGAGGGAGGCGACGATGGTGTCGCGATCGAGGGGGCGCAGGGTGCGCAGGTCGATCACCTCCGCCTCGATCCCCTCCCGGGCCAGCTCCTCGGCCGCGGCGAGGGCCAGCCCCACCCAGCGGGAGAAGGCGGTGATGGTGACGTGCCGGCCCTCGCGCACCACCTTGGCGCGGCCGATGGGGACCAGCCAGTCCTCCAGCTCCGGCACCTCGAAGCTCTCGCCGTAGAGGATCTCGTTCTCCAGCACGATCACCGGGTTGGGATCGCGGATGGCGGATTTGAGCAGGCCTTTGGCGTCGGCGGCGCTGTAGGGGGCGACCACCTTGAGGCCCGGGCAGTGGGCGTACCAGCTCGCGAACTCCTGGCTGTGCTGGGCCGCCACCCGGGCGGCGGCGCCGTTGGGACCGCGGAAGGTGATCGGACAGCCGAGCTGGCCGCCGGACATGTAGAGGGTCTTGGCCGCCGAGTTGATGATGTGGTCGATGGCCTGCATCGCGAAGTTCCAGGTCATGAACTCCACGATCGGCTTGAGCCCGGCGAAGGCGGCGCCGACCCCGAGCCCGGCGAAACCGTATTCGGTGATCGGGGTGTCCACCACCCGCTTCTCGCCGAACTCCTCGAGCAGGCCTTGGCTGACCTTGTAGGCGCCCTGGTAGTGGCCGACCTCCTCGCCCATCAGGAACACCTCGGGATCCCGCCGCATTTCCTCGGCCATGGCATCCCGGAGCGCCTCGCGCACGGTGAGACGCACCATGCGGGTGCCGGGGGGAATCTCCGGCTCGGGCACAAGCGCTTTGCGGGCGGCGAGCTGGGGGGCCACCTGGGGTGCCGCCGGAGCGGCGGGCTCGGGCGCGGGGGCCGGCCGCTCGGGCTTCGCAGCGGTCCCCTCGAGGGCGTCCGCCTCCTCGCCCTCTTCGAGCAGCAGGGCGATCGGGGTTCCCACCTTCACCCCCTCGCTTCCTTCGGGGACCAGGATGCGGGCCAGCACCCCCTCGTCCACCGCCTCGAACTCCAT
>JALSGW010000361.1 GCA_026982585.1 Alphaproteobacteria bacterium
CCGCCAGCAACGCCAGCATCCCGATCGCGAACAGCGCGACCCACAGCCGGCTCCGCTCGCCGAACAACAAGGCCGTCGACTTCACCCCGACGAGCCGGTCGTCCTCCTTGTCCTGGTGGGCGTAGACGGTGTCGTAGACGAGCGTCCAGCACACCCCGGCCGCATAGAGGAGCCAGGCCGGCGCCGTCAGCGTGCCGGCGCCCGCGGCGTAGCCCACGAGCGCGCCCCAGTTGAAGGCCAGGCCCAACACCAGCTGCGGCCAATGGGTGATGCGCTTCATGAGCGGATAGACGAGGATCAGGGGTATGCTGAAGACGGCGACGAGGGCCGCGAACCGGGGCAACAGGAGCAGCACCAAAAGCCCCACCGCGCTCTGGGCGAGTGCGAAGAGCATCGCCTCGCCCACGCCGATCCGACCCGCCGCGAGCGGGCGGTTGCGGGTGCGGGCCACCCTGCGGTCGTAGTCCCGGTCGAGGATGTCGTTCACCGTGCATCCCGCACCCCGCATGGCCACCGCGCCCGCGGCGAAGAGGAGGGCGAGCCCGAGGTCGAAGGGCGCGGGAGCGAGCGCCAGGCCCCAGAGACAGGGTAGATACAACAGCCAGCTGCCGATCGGCCGATCCCAGCGGGCGAGCAGGGCGTAGTCGCGCAGCCGCGGTGGCAGCCGGGCCACCCAGCCGTGCTGCTGATCGGCGATGTGGGGTGCCTCGGCTTGAGCCGCACCGGCTCGCCTTCTAGCCTCGAGCCCGCTTCGCCCCGGCCCGGACGGATCGACCATGACGGATCCGCGTCTCTATTGCACACACCGGCTTCACGCGGGCGCCGAGGTGACCCTCGACCCCGCCCAGAGCCACTACCTGCTCCGGGTGCTGCGCCTCAAGCGCAATGATCGGCTGCGCCTGTTCAACGAATCCTGCGGCGAATGGCGCGGGCGTCTGGTGGAGACCGGGCGCGGCGCGGCCCGGGTGCGCATCGAGGGCCTGCTGCGGGCACCCGTTCCGGAGCCGGGCCCGGTGCTCTACGTGGCGCCGCCGCGGCGGGGGCGGCTCGCATGGCTGGTCGAAAAGGCGGTGGAACTCGGGGTGGCAAGCATCCGTCCGGTCCAGACCCGGCGCAGCGTGGCGCTGCCGCACAATCCCGAACGACTCACGCGCATCGCGGTGGAGGCGGCGGAACAATGCGGCCGTCTGTCGGTACCGGAGATCACACCGCTCGCACCGCTGTTCCAGCGGCTCGGCGACGACCGGCCGGAACGGCTGATCCTGGCCGATCCCGAGGCCGGCGCGGGCGGTCTGCTGCAGGAGCTGCGCCACAACCCCGCCCCCGCCTTCCTGGTGGGGCCCGAGGGCGGCTTCGCCCCGGAGGAACGCGCCGCGCTCATCAGGCGGCCCGGGGTGCGGGCGGTGAGGCTGGGTCCGCGGGTGCTGCGGGTCGAGACCGCCGCCGTGGCGCTGCTCGCCTGTTGGGCCCTCTTGCGGGAGGAAAGCCATGCCGCCGCGCCCTGAGCGCCGCAGCGGAGCGCGGCCGCCCTTGCGCTGGCACGCCGACTTCGCCGCCATCGCCGAGGAGCTGCACAGCCGACCGGCGCCGCTCGTCAACCCGCCCGCGTCCATCTCCCACCTCGCGCTGCAATGCAGCCCCGAGGAGGCGCGCACGGTGGTGGAGCTGGTGGCGGAGCTCTGCCGGCGCTACGGCGCGCCGCCGCCGTTCCGCGAACACCACCACGCCGCCCAGCTCGGCCGGCTCGAGCTGCGCCTCGAGCAGCACACGGAATTCGCAAGCCTCACCTTCCTCCGGCCGGGGGACGGGTTGCGGCCGTTCGTGGATACCGCGCTCGAGCTGGTGCCGAAGGACTGGCTCGCCCGCCTGCCGGGACGGGTGGTGGCGGCGCTCCATCTCGTCGTCGAGCCGCGCCGGCCGCCGCCGCCCGGGGAGATCGACCAGCTGTTCGAAGGGCAACGGGTGCGGGCGAGCCTGGTGATGGGAGCGGCGGTGGTGTGGACCGACTGGCGCACCCACGGCGACGGTTTCGACCGCTTCTACGTGGCCGCCCAGGGACTCGACCCGTTCCGGGCGGGCCGGCTGGTGCAGCGTCTGGTCGAGCTCGACACCTACCGCATGCTGGCCCTCCTGGGCCTGCCCCTCGCGCGCAGGCTGGCCCCGTCCCTGCGCGAGCTCGAGGAGGCGCTCGGGCGCATCACCCGCCGCATCGGCGAGAGCCGGGACATCGCCGCCAAACGCGCGCTGCTCGGGGAACTGTTCGACATCGCCGCCAGTGCCGAACGCATGGCCACCGAGACCGCCTTCCGCTTCGGGGCCACCCGCGCCTACCATCAGCTGGTCAGGGACCGGCTGCATGAACTCGGCGAACAGCGCTTCGATCCCTACCAGCCGCTGGGCCAGTTCCTGGTGCGGCGCTTCGAGCCGGCCATGCGCACCTGCCAGTCGGTCCACGAACGCATCGCCAGCGCCAACACCCGCATCTCCCGCGCCGCCGACCTGGTGCGCACCCGGGTCGACGTGGAGCTGCAGGAACAGAACCAGAAGCTGCTCGCCTCCATGGAGCGGCGCGCCGCCCTGCAGCTGCGCCTGCAGGAGACCGTGGAGGGGCTGTCGGTGGTGGTGTTGAGCTACTACACGGTGGGTCTGCTGGACTATCTGGTGCAGGGCCTGGTCGCCCTCGGCCTCGCCGCGCCGGCCAAGAGCCTGGTTCCGGCGGCCGCGGTGCCTTTGGTGGTGGCGGGGGTGTGGTTGAGCGTGCGCTGGCTGCGCCGACGCCTGCATCGGCACCTGGACCAGAGCTAGGATTGTCGGCCTTTCTTGCGACAACGTGTCACTCGCGACACCTGCTGGAGGTCTCGGTAATGCTTGATCTAGATCAAGGCTCGGGACGACGTCCGATCGCCGTACCGCGGACCGGGCCGGTATCGATCATGGCGGAGGAGTGAGCGGTGTCGAAAGGCTGGCGCTGGTCGTTCGCCCTGGCCGCTGTCGTGGGGTTGGCAAGCCTGCCCGCCGCGGCGGACTACGTGGGACCGCATCCGTGGCAGATCGGCATGCAGGAGCCGGTGACGCCGGTGGCGGAACTGATCGCGGTCTTCCACAACCTCCTGCTCTGGATCATTCTGGCCATCGCCGCGTTCGTGCTGGTGTTGATCGCCTATGTGGTGTGGCGGTTTCGCGAGGACCGCAATCCCACGCCCTCCAAGCGCAGCCATCACACCCTGTTGGAGGTGACCTGGACGGCGGTGCCGGTGCTGATCCTGGTGATCATCGCCATCCCCTCCTTCCAGGCGCTCTACTACATGGACTCCATTCCCGAGACCGAATTCCGCATCAAGGCGATCGGCAAGCAGTGGTACTGGACCTATGAATATCCGGACCACGGCGGCTTCGTCTTCGACGCTTTCCTCAAGGACGAGAGCGAGCTCGAGGAGGGCGAGCCGCGGCTGCTCGCCACCGACAACTACCTGGTGATCCCGGTCGACACCAAGATCACCCTCCAGGTGACCTCGGAGGACGTCATCCACGCCTGGGCGGTGCCCGCCTTCGGCATCAAGATCGACGCCATTCCCGGTCGCCTGAACGAGGTGTGGATCGAGGCGAAGGAGACCGGCACCTTCTACGGCCAGTGTTCGGAGCTGTGCGGCTACGGTCACGGCTTCATGCCCATCGCCGTGCGGGTGGTGGAGAAGGAGGAGTTCGAGGCCTGGGTGAAACAGGCGCAGCAGGAGTTCGCCCGACGCGACGGTCCGGCGCTGGCGGCACGGTGAAACGGTCACGATCACGGCACGGGTGAGGAATCATGGCGCAGGCAGCGGCTCACGAACATCACGCCCCGAGCGGTCTCAAGAGGTGGTTGTTTTCGACCAACCACAAGGACATCGGCACCATGTACCTGGTGCTGGCCTTCGTGGGAGGGGTGGTCGGCCTCATCATGTCGATCTGGTTCCGGCTCGAGCTCATGTTTCCGGGCATGCAGCTCACGCCGGATCCGCAGTTCTTCAACGTGCTGATCACGGCCCACGGGCTGTTGATGGTGTTCTTCTTCATCATGCCGGCCTTGATCGGCGGCTTCGGCAACTGGATGGTGCCGTTGCAGATCGGGGCGCCGGACATGGCGTTTCCGCGCATGAACAACATCAGCTTCTGGCTCACCGCCGCCGGCATGATCCTGCTCGTGGCGTCGCTGTTCGTGGGCGGCGCCGGCACCGGCTGGACCATCTATCCGCCCCTCTCCTCGCAGCCCTATCACGCGAGCCCGGCGGTTGATCTGGCCATCTTCAGCCTCCACCTGGCCGGCGCGGGATCGTTGCTCGGCGCCATCAACTTCATCGTCACCATCTTCAACATGCGCGCCCCGGGCATGACCCTGCACAAGATGCCGCTGTTCGTGTGGTCGATCCTGGTCACCGCCTTCCTGCTGGTGCTGGCGCTGCCGGTGCTGGCCGGGGCGATCACCATGCTGCTCACCGACCGCAACTTCGGCACCAGCTTCTTCAAGCCCGAGGGCGGCGGCGATCCCGTGCTGTTCCAGCACCTGTTCTGGTTCTTCGGCCATCCCGAAGTCTACATCATGATCCTGCCCTCCTTCGGGATCATCAGCCACGTGGTCTCGACCTTTTCGCGCAAGCCGGTGTTCGGCTATCTCGGCATGGTCTACGCCATGGTGGCGATCGGCTTCATCGGCTTCATCGTCTGGGCGCACCACATGTACACGGTGGGCATGAACACCGACGTGGAGGCCTATTTCGTGGCCGCCACCATGGTCATCGCGGTGCCGACCGGCATCAAGGTGTTCAGCTGGATCGCCACCATGTGGGGCGGTTCCATCCGCTTCACCACCCCGATGCTGTTCGCCATCGGCATGATCGTGCTGTTCACCATCGGCGGGGTGACCGGGGTGGTGCTGGCCAACGCGGCCGCCGACTACGCGCTGCACGACACCTATTACGTGGTGGCCCACTTCCACTACACCCTGTCGATGGGTGCGCTCTTCGGCATCTTCGCCGGCTACTACTACTGGATCGGCAAGATGACCGGCCGCCAGTACGACGAGAAGCTCGGCAAGATCCACTTCTGGATGCTGTTCATCGGCGTCAACCTCACCTTCTTCCCCATGCACTTCCTCGGCCTGGCCGGCATGCCGCGGCGCATCCCCGACTATCCCGATGCCTTCTTCGGCTGGAACTTCGTGGCCTCGGTGGGGGCGCTGATCGGGCTGCTGTCGACGCTGCTGTTCTTCTACATCGTGTGGAAGACCTTCCGCGCCGGCGAGAAGTGCCCCGACAACCCGTGGGGCGAGGGGGCGACCACCCTGGAGTGGACGGTGCCGTCGCCGGCGCCCTTCCACACCTTCGAAAAGCAGCCCGTGGTGCGGTGATCAGAGCCTGGGGGTGAGCGACGGTGGCGCATCGACTGGGGCCGCAATCGCAGGCGCGGGTTGAGGTCGGGGCCGGTCTCGCGGACTGGCTCCGCATCCTCAAGCCGAACATCATGCAGCTCGTGGTCTTCACGAGCGCGGTCGGCCTCTATCTGGCGCCGGCGTCGCCCGGACCCCTGCTCGCCCTCCTCGCCCTCGCCTGCATCGCGGTGGGGGCGGGGGCGAGCGGCGCGCTCAACAACGCGTGGGATGCGGACATCGACGTGCGCATGGCGCGCACCCGGCTCAGGCCCACGGCGCTCGGGCGCATCGCTCCCGCCGAGGCGGCCGCCCTCGGCTTGGTTTTGGCCCTTCTCTCGGTGATGGTGATGGGACTTGCCCTCAACTGGCTTGCGGGGCTGCTCCTCGCCTTCACCATCTTCTTCTACGTGGTGGTCTACACCATCTGGCTGAAACGCCGCACGCCTCAGAACATCGTCATCGGCGGGCTGGCCGGGGCGCTGCCGCCGCTCGTGGGCTGGAGTGCGGCCACCGGGAGCATCGACGCGCTGCCGGTGGTGCTGGTCGCCATCATCTTCTTCTGGACTCCGGCCCATTTCTGGGCGCTCGCCCTCTACTGCGACCGGGACTATGCGCGGGCCGGGATCCCGATGCTGCCGGTTGCGGCGGGGCGGCGCGCCACCCTGCAGCAGATCCTACTCTATGCGGTGCTGACCGCGGCCGCCTCGCTGGTTCCCCTCGCCCTCGGCGAGGTGGGCTGGATCTATGCGCTTGCGGCCGGGGCGCTGGGGGCGGTGTTCGTCGGCCAGAGCATCGCGCTCCTGCGCGCCTTCGGCGAGCGGCGGGCGATGCGGCTCTTTCGCTTTTCCATCCTCTATCTGTTCCTGTTGTTCCTGGCGCTGGTGATCGATCATGCCCTCCCCATCCCCCTTGCCCTTGGAGCTTGAGGCTGTGTCCGAGGAGGAGCGCAAGCGCGTGCTGCGCCGGCGCAATCTTCTGCTTGCGCTGGTGATCGTGGGGCTCGTGGTGATGTTCTACGTGATCACGGTGGTGCGCCTTGGGAGCTCGTGAAGGTGGACCGGAGCAAAGCTCTCACCCTGACGGTGGTATTCGGGCTGCTCGCCGTCATGACCGGGCTGACGGTGGCGGCGGTGCCGCTCTATCAGCTGTTCTGCCAGATCACCGGCTATGGCGGCACCACCCAGGTTGCGGACAAGCCCCCCGAGGCCGTCTCGGACGTGGAGGTGACGGTGTTCTTCGACGCCAACGTGGAGCGCGATCTCGGGTGGCGCTTTCGCCCCGAGGTGGACCGGGTGCGGGTGAAGGTGGGCGAGCCGACCCTGGTGTTCTACGTGGCCGAGAACGTGGGAACGCGCACCACGGTCGGCACCTCGGTCTACAATGTCGCGCCCTTCAAGGTGGGGCCCTACTTCAGCAAGGTGCAGTGCTTCTGTTTCGAGCAACAGAAGCTCGCCCCCGGGGAAAGCGTGCGCATGGGGGTGACCTTTTTCGTGGATCCGGAGATGCTCGAGGATCCCAACACGCGCGAGGTACGGCAGATCACCCTGTCCTACACCATGTTCCTGGACGAGGAGGCGACCGCCGAGCTCGAGCAGGGTGCGAAAGGCGCGGAAGTGTCGGGCTGATCGTTCGGGTGCGGGGCTGAGGGAGAAAGCGGCATGAGCGAGACGGCAGAGGCGCAGCAGCATCCCTATCATCTCGTCGATCCCAGTCCCTGGCCGGTGGTGGGCACGGTCGGTGCGCTCGCGCTCACCGGCGGCGGGGTCGCCTGGATGCACGACTACGGCTGGGGCCCGTGGGCGGTGCTGCTCGGCGCGGTGATCACCGCGGTCACCATGTACGGCTGGTGGCGGGACGTGCTCGAGGAATCCCGCGCCGGATTCCACACGCCTGTGGTCTCGCGCGGGCTGCGGCTCGGCATGGCGCTCTTCATCACCTCCGAGGTGTTCTTCTTCTTCGCCTTCTTCTGGGCGTTCTTCTGGGGGGCGCTGGTGCCGCCGGAGACCGTCGCCGTCTCCTGGCCGCCCGAGGGTGTGGAGCCGGTTCCCACCTGGGAGATCCCCTTCCTCAACACCATCATCCTGCTCACCTCCGGCGCCACCGTCACCTGGGCCCATCACGCCATTCGCGAGGGCGACAACGCCACCGCCTTCAAGGCCCTGGTGCTGACCGTGGTGCTCGGGCTCACCTTCACCTTCTTCCAGGCCTACGAGTACTACGAGGCGATCGTCGTCGAGGGCTTCGACCTCACCGACGGCATCTTCGGCTCCGCCTTCTACATGGCGACCGGCTTCCACGGCCTGCACGTGCTGATCGGCAGCATGTTCCTGATCGTCTGCGCCTACCGGGCCTGGAAGGACGATTTCACACCGCAGCAGCACGTCGGCTTCGAGGCCGCGGCCTGGTACTGGCACTTCGTGGACGTGGTGTGGTTGTTCCTCTTCACCTGGGTGTACTGGTGGGGCGGCAGCCTCGAGTTCACCGTGCAGCCGGTCGGCTGAGCGCCGGGTGACGAATCCGCCTGGACGCGGGGGCGGCGGATCCGACCGGGGGGAGTTCATGACCGCCGCGACTCTCGGAGGTTGGCGCTTTCGGCCGGGCGCACCGCTGACCGTGCTGGCCGGGATGGCGCTCGTGGTGCTGCTGGGGCTCGGCTTCTGGCAGCTGCAGCGGCTCAGCTGGAAGACGGCGCTGATCCGCGAGATGGAGGCGGGTCTCGCCGCACCCCCGCTCGAGCTCGCGGCGGCACCTGCCGACGAGGGCGCCCTCGCCTATCGGCGCGCGCGCGTGCGGGGCGTGCTGAGGGGTGAGCTGAGCTTCGCCTTCGGTCTGCGGCGCGAGCAGGGGCGACCCGGCTACAAGCTGATCACGCCGCTCGAGCTCGATGGCGGCGTTTACCTCCTGGTGGACCGCGGCTGGTTTCCCGACACCACCCCGCCGGATCGTCTCCCGGCGCGCTTTCGCACGCAGGCGCCCGCACGCCTCGAAGGGGTGCTGGTGCCGCTCGCCCCCTTCCGCCCCGCCTCCTTCACCCCATCGCCGGACCAGGCGGCGCGGCGCCTGTATGCCCTGGACCGGGCGTCGCTACAGGGCTGGCTCGGGATATCGTTGCTGCCGGTGCTGTTGATGGCCGAGCAGTCGGAGCCCGAGGATCTTTTGGGGGTCGCACGGGTGGAGCTGCGCCTTCCCGAGAATCCGCATCTCGGCTACGCCATCACCTGGTTCGGCCTGGCCGGGGCGTTGGGCGTGTTCTACGTGCTCATGGGACTGCGCCGCGGCGAGGCGGCATCGTAGGGGGACGGGCGGTGGGCGGAATCCGGGTGCTGTCGGGGCTGAGCGCGCTTGTCACGCTCGCCATCATGATCCTGGGTGCTGCGGTGCGGGCGACCGATTCCGGCCTCTCCTGTCCGGACTGGCCGACCTGTTACGGCCGCTGGATCCCCCTGCCCGGCGACATCCCGCCCGAGGCCGGGTATGCCTACTATCAGGTGCTGCTCGAATGGGTGCACCGGTTGCTTGTGGGGGTGGTGTTGGGGCCGCTGGTGCTGGTCACCGCGCTCTGGGCCTGGCGCAAGCGGGGTTCGGATCCCGCGCTCGGGACCTACGGGGCGGCGGCGCTCTTGCTGCTGCTCGCCCAGGCGGCGATGGGGGGTGTCACCGTGCTGGACCGCAACAGCCCCTGGTCGGTGGCGGTGCACCTGGTGCTCGCCATGCTGTTGCTGACCGTATTGCTGTTGTTGTTCGACCGCAGCCGGGGGGCGCTGTGGCGGGCGGAAGACGGATTCCGGCGCCTGCGACTTCCGGCCGTCGCCGCCTGGGCGCTTCTGCTCGCGGCCTCGGCGTCGGCTGCGGTGGTGGCGA
This sequence comes from Alphaproteobacteria bacterium, assembly GCA_026982585.1. GTDB lineage: Bacteria > Pseudomonadota > Alphaproteobacteria > Geminicoccales > Geminicoccaceae > HRBIN39. Next base: position 9,266 of record JALSGW010000361.1, read on the forward strand.
AATCCGGCGCCTCGCTCGCCTGTCCCGACTGGCCGCTGTGCGAGGGACGTCTGTTTCCCGCGGCGGGCAACCCGCTCGTCCATCTGCAGCTCGGCCACCGCTGGGTGGCGGCGGCCGCGCTGTTCGCCGTGGCCGTGCTCGCGCTCAGGGCCTGGCCGGTGCCGCGAGCGCGCTGGCTCGCGCTCGTGGGCTTCGCCTTCGCCCTGGTCACCGCACTGCTCGCCGGACATGCGATCGCTTTCCTCTGGCCGGTGTGGGCCCAGGTGGTCCACCAGGCGCTGGCGGTGCTCGCCCTGTTGCACGTGTCCCTGGTGCTCGCGCGGAGCCTGCATGCCCGGGCCGGCGCGGTGGGGGAAGCGGCCGGGGTGCCGGCATGAGCTCCGC
>JALSGW010000362.1 GCA_026982585.1 Alphaproteobacteria bacterium
GTGGTGGGCGGGTTGTACCTGGCCCAGGACGGCATGTTGTTTCCACGGGAGGCGGCCCGGCATCCCACCCTGCCCTTGCCGGAGGGAGCCGAGCGGCTCAGGCTGGCGACGCCGGAGGGCCCGGCGATCGTGGGACATCTGCTGCGGGCGCGGCGCGGCTCGCGCGGGCTCATGCTCGGTTTTCCCGGCAACGCCTGGAACGCCCAGGACTGCCTCGCCTGGCTCGCCCAGCGCCTGCCCGACTTCGACCTCGTGGTGTTCCACTACCGCGGCTATCATCCGAGCGAGGGGGAGCCGAGCGAACGCGCCCTGTTCGCGGACGCGGAGTTGATCTACGACGTCGCGATCAAGGGGCTTGAGCCGGAGCGGACCTACGCCTTCGGGGCCAGCCTCGGCTCCGGCGTGGCCAGCTATCTGGCCCGGGTCCGGCCGTTGCACGGGCTCGTGCTGGTGACCCCCTTCGATTCGGTCGAGGCCATCGCGCGAAGCCGCTATTTCTTCGCCCCGGTGCGGCTCCTGCTGCGACATCCCTTCCGCAGCGACCTCCATCTCCAGGGCCGGGACGTTCCGGTGGCGGTGATCGCCGCCGGCTTGGACCGGGTGGTGCCCTGGGAGCGCACCCAAGCCCTGGTGCAGAAGCTCAGGCGGCCCGTCTTGGTCGAGACCATTCCCGGGGTCAGCCACGGCGGCATCTACGATTCGCCCCTCATGGACCGCGCCTTGCGGCGGGCGCTGGCGGCGCTCGAGCGGGCGCACGAGCCCTTCGAGGGGGGCGACGTCGTCACCCTTTAGCGGTCGCCTGTTCCCGCGGGGCGCCCCGGGGCGGCTCCCACACCGGCGGGCGCTTCTCGACGAAGGCCCGAAACCCCTCGGCGAAGGTCCAGGAGAGGGCGTTTTGGACGATGACCTCGCTGGTGTAGGCATAGGCCTCCTCGAGCCCCATGCGCAGCTGCCGGTAGAAGGCCTGTTTGCCCAGGGCCAGCACCTCCCGGGGTTTGTCCAGCAGCCGCGAGACCAGGTCCTCCACCGCCTGGTCGAGTTCTGAGGCCGGCACCACGCGGTTGACCAGTCCCAGGCGCCAGGCCTCCCGGGCGTCGATGAAATCGCCGGTGAACAGCATCTCGAGCGCCGCTTTCTGGGGCACGACGCGGGAGAGCGCCACCATCGGGGTGGAGCAGAACAGCCCGTATTTGACCCCCGAGGTGGCAAAGCGCGCCTCTTCGCTGGCGACCGCGAGATCGGCCGCCGCCACCAGCTGGCAGCCGGCCGCGGTGGCGATGCCCTGGACGGCCGCGATCACCGGCAGGGGATGGCGGACGAGAAGGGCCATCACCCGCGAGCAGCGGTCGAAGAGGCTCTTGAGGACGGCATAGCGCCGGTTCGCGCCCATCTCCTTGAGATCGTGGCCGGTGCAGAAGGCCTTCTCGCCCGCACCCCGCACCACGATCACCCGCGCCTTCGGGTCGTCGGCGAGCTGGAGCAGCTCCTCCTCGAGCCGGGCCAGGAGCTCCATGGACAAGGCGTTGTAGGCCTTGGGCCGGTTGAGGAGGAGGCGCACCACCCCTCGCCGGTCCCGGTCCACCAGCAGCACAGGCTCGCTCATCGTTCCTTCTCCCTGCGCATCTCGACGAGCGGGCGCACCCCCGTTTTGCTCGCAAGCCGCGGCCGTCCGGGATCCGCCTCCGCAAGCGGCTCGCACGGCACCAGACTCGCGCGCGCCTCTCGGGCCAGTTGCTGGTACTCCCGCGTGCCCTGGCGCTTCCAGGCGATCTCCTCGTCTCCGAGCGGCCGCAGCACCCGGGCCGGCACCCCGGCGGCCAGGGTCCGGGGCGGCACCTCGAAACCCGCCTTGAGGAAGCTCATGGCGCCCACGAAGGCCTCCTCGCCCACCACCGCCCCGTCCATCACCACGCTGTTCATGCCCACGAGCGCCCCGCGGCGGATCCGGCAGCCGTGCAGCACCGCGCCGTGGCCGATGTGGCCCTCCTCCTCGACCACGCAATCGGTGCCGGGAAAGCCGTGCATCACGCAGTTGTCCTGGATGTTGGCGCCGGCCTCCACCACCAGCCGCCCCATGTCGCCGCGCAGGCTCGCCCCGGGCCCGACATAGACGTCCTCGCCGATCCACACGTCGCCGATCAGCACCGCGTCGGGATGCACGAAGGCCCGCGGATGCACCACCGGCCTGAGGCCGCGGAAGGCGTAGATGCCGCCCATCCCTCAGCCCCCGAGCGGCCGGCGCAGCTGCACCACATGGAAGCGTGGCGCGACGAAGGCCTCGTCCACCAGCGAGGCGTTGGCGGCCGGGTTGAGGCCGGTGGCGTGGAAGTCGCTGAAGGCCGCGGACTGGTTCACATAGACCCCGCCCGTGAGGTTCTCGGACAGAGCCACACCGCACTCCAGCATCGCCCGCTCCATGTCCGCCAGCACCTCCTCCCGGGTGCTGTAGACCGAGGCCGTGATCGCCCCCTTCTCGCGCGCCGCCTTGGCCGCGCGGGCGATGGCGTCGGCGGTGCTGTCCGCCTCGATCACGAAGGCGATCGGCCCGAACAACTCCTGCAGATACAGCTCCTCCTCGCCGCTCTCCGCCTGCACCAGAAGCGGCGTGTGGACCCGGGCCTTGGGGTGCTCGGGGTGGACGAGGGGTGCGGAGGGCCGGAGCACCGCGCTGCCCGCCGCCCGGGCCACCCGGTCGATGCGTTCCACCGTGGCGGGGTTCTGGATGCAACCGAGCACCTCCACCGCGCGCTTGGGATCGGCGAGCAGCCGGTCCACCGCCTCGACCAGCGCCCCCGCCACCTCCTCGAACCCCTTGTGGCCCTGGTCGGTGGCGATGCCCGAGGCGGGGACGAAGATGTTCTGGGGCGTGGTGCACATCTGGCCCGCATAGAGGCTGAGCGAGAAGGCGAGGTTGCGCACCATGCCCCGGAAATCGTCGGTGGAATCCACCACCACGCTGTTGACGCCGGATTTCTCCGTGAACACGGCGGCCTGGGGGCAGTGCTGCTCCAGCCAGTTCCCGAAGGCGCTGGAGCCGGTGAAGTCGATCAGGCGCACCTCGGGCCGGGTGGCGAGGCTCTTTGCGATCGGCTCGCCTTCGCTGTCCACCACGAGCTGCACCAGGTTGGGATCGAAGCCGGCGTCGTCGAGGGCCTGGCGGGCGATCTGCACGGTGAGGGCGAGCGGCAGCACCGCGCGCGGGTGCGGTTTGACCAGCACCGGATTGCCGGTGGCGAGGTCGGCGAACAGGGCCGGGTAGCTGTTCCAGGTGGGAAAGGTGGAACAGCCGATCACGAGAGCGAGGCCGCGCGGGGCGATGCGGTAGCGTTTGTCGAACCGCGCCACCTCATCGCGCCCCACTCGTTTCTCCCACAGCGCCCGCGCAGGCGTGCGGCGCATGAGATCCACCGCACAGGCGAGGGCTTCGAGGCCGCGGTCCTGGGCGTGGGGTCCGCCCGCCTGGAAGGCCATGACGAAACCCTGGCCGGTGGTGTGCATGACGGCATAGGCGAGCTCGAAGCTGCGCCGGTTGAGCCGCTCCAGGATGTCGAGGCAGACCTCGGCGCGGCGTTCCACCCCGCAATCCCGCCAGCGCGGCAGGGCGCTGAGCGCCGCCTTGATCATGCCGTCGGGATCGGGCGCCGGGTAGCGGATGCCGAGCGGAAAGCCGTAGGGACTCTCCTCCCCGCCGAGCCACGCGCCGCTCGTCGGCTGGTCGAGCCGGAAGGGGCGTTCCAGATGGGCCTCGAACGCCCTTTGCCCCTCCTCGCGGGCGCCCTCGCCGTAGATCTTGCCGCTCGGCAGTTCGGGAAAGGCGCTGAAATGCCCGCGGGTGCGCAGGGCGGCGATGGCGCGCTCGAGCAGATCGCTGGCGTTCCGGTCCCTCTCCTCCACGGTCGCCCTCCAGGCCTCAGGCCGCGGCTGCCGCCGTCGCTCTACCAAAGAAGCGCGCGCCGGTCTATGTTGCCGCGGGCCGCGGGGAGGGGCTGTGGTGTCGGAACCGGTGGTGGCCGTCACGATCACCGAGGGCGTGGCCGAGATCGTCCTCAACCGTCCGGACAAGCTCAACGCCCTCAACGAGATCATGCACCGCGAACTCGCCGCCGCGCTGGAGCGGGCGGCTCGTGACGAGGCGGTGCGCGCGGTGCTGCTCACCGGTGCGGGACGCGGTTTCTGCGCCGGCCAGGACCTGTCCGAGCGGGCGTTCGCGGAGGGGGAGGAGCCCGACCTCGGCGCGACCCTCGAGCGCTGGTACAATCCCCTCATCCGCCGTCTGCGCGCGCTCGAGAAACCGGTGGTGTGCGCCGTCAACGGGGTGGCGGCGGGAGCCGGCGCCAACATCGCGCTCGCCTGCGACATCGTGCTGGCGGCGCGCTCGGCGCGGTTCATCCAGGCCTTCGTCCACATCGGACTGATCGCCGATTCGGGCGGCAGCTGGTTCCTGCCGCGGCTGGTGGGCGAGGGTCGGGCGCGGGCGCTGCTCATGCTCGGCGAGCCGCTCGAGGCGGAGCGCGCGCAGGCCTGGGGGCTTATTTGGAAGGTGGTGGAGGACGCGCGGCTGCTCGAGGAGGCGCGCGAGCTCGCGCGCCGGCTCGCCCGCGGCCCGACCCGGGCCTATGCGCTGCTCAAGCGGGCGCTGGACGCCTCGCCCCTCAACACGCTCGAAGCGCAGCTCTCGCTCGAGCGCGACCTGCAGCGACAGGCCGGGCGGAGCCGGGACTATCGCGAAGGGGTGCGGGCTTTCCTGGAGAAGCGCGCGCCGCGTTTCGAGGGGCGATGAGCGAGGCGCTCGGGGCCGAGGCGACCGTCGCGGTGGTGGGATGCGGCACCATGGGCGGCGGCATCGCCCAGGTGGCGGCCGGGGCCGGCCATCGGGTGCGCCTTTACGATGTGCGACCCGAGGCGGTGGAGGCGGCGGTGCAGGGCGTTCGGGCGCGGCTCGAGGCGGCGGTCGCCCGCGGCCGGCGATCCCGGGAGGAGGTGCGGGCGTTGCTCGCAAGGCTCCAGCCCGCATCCAGCCTCGCCGAGCTCGCCGACGCCCGGCTCGTCATCGAGGCGGTGGCGGAGGAGCTCGCCGTCAAGCGGGAGCTGTTCCTGCGCCTGGAGGAGGTGGTGGACGCCGAGGCGCTTTTGGCCAGCAACACCTCCTCCCTCTCCATCACCGCCATCCAAGCCGGCTTGAGACGGCCGGAGCGCATGCTCGGCCTGCACTTCTTCAATCCGGCGCCGGCGATGCGGCTCGTGGAGGTGGTGTGCGGTCTGGCGACGGCGGAAGAGACGGCGGGCCGCGCCGCGGCCACCATGCGGCGCTGGGGCAAGGAGCCGATCCGGGTGCGCAACACCCCGGGCTTCGTGGTCAACCGGGTGGCCCGTCCCTTCTACGGAGAGGGGCTCGCCCTGCTCGCCGAGGGGATCGCCCAGCCCGCCACCCTGGATGCCATCTACCGCGACTGCGGCGGCTTCCGCATGGGGCCGTGCGAGCTCACCGATCTCATCGGCCAGGACGTCAACGCCGCCGTCAGCCGGGCGCTGTTTGTCGCCTATCGCTACGATCGCCGCTATCTGCCGCCGCTCATCCAGGAGGAGCTGGTGGAGGCGGGCAGGCTGGGGCGAAAGAGCGGGCGCGGCTTCTACGATTACGGGCCCGGGGCGGTGCGACCGGCGCCGCAAGAAGAACCACCGGGGCCGCCCGCTCGCGCGCTCGTGGTGGAGGGGCCGCCTGGGCCGCTCGCGCCCTGGGTGGCGCTCGCCGAACGCCGTGGTCTCGCCGTCCACCGGCAGGAGGGCAGCGGCCTTTTGGCGGTCGGGGAGGCGGTGCTGGTGGCCGCCGACGGCCGCAGCGCGGGTGAGCGGGCGCTCGTCCTCGGGCGGCCGGTGGTGGCGGTGGACCTGTGCCTGGATGCGGAAACGGCGCCGCGGGTGGCGCTCGCCGCTTCGCCGGATCTCTCCGGGGATGCCCGTTCACGGGTGGCCGGTTTCTTCCAGACATTGGGCAAGCGGGTGAGCTTCGTCGCCGACCTGCCGGGCATGGTGGTGCTGCGCACGGTGGCGATGCTGGCCAACGAGGCGGCGGAGGCGGTGCGGGAGGGGGTGGCGAGCGCCGAGGACGTCGACCGCGCCCTCTGCCTCGGGGCCAACTACCCCTTGGGGCCGCTCGCCTGGGCCGAGCGGGTGGGGATCGAGCGGCTGGTCGCCTGTCTGGACCGGCTCGAGCGCCACTATCGCGATCCCCGCTATCGCTGCTCGCCCTGGCTGCGGCGGGAGCTCGTGCGGCGGCGGCTGGTCGCGCGGGAGAGGCGGTGATGACGGAACAACAGCGGGCCGAGCGGGTCGCCCGGGCCATGTTCGCCCAGGACCGCGCCTCCCAGTGGATGGGGATGGAACTGTTGGAGGTAGCACCCGGCTATGCCCGGCTGGCCATGCGCGTCGGCCGCGAGATGGTCAACGGGCACGGCATCTGTCACGGCGGGGTGATCTTCGCGCTGGCGGATTCGGCCTTCGCCTTCGCCTGCAACACCGACAACCGCATGACGGTGGCGCTCGCCTGCCACATCAGCTTCGTCGCACCGGCCCGGGAGGGGGAGCGGCTGGTGGCGGAGGCGCGCGAACAGGCCAAGGGTGGACGCACCGGGGTCTACGACGTCACCGTCACCCGTGCTGATGGCACCCTGGTGGCGCTGTTCCGGGGCAACGCCTACCGCACCCGGGAGCCGGTGGTGCCGCCCGAACGGCTCGGGGAGGAGGGATGACGCGCGGGCGGGCGGTTCAGACGCGAGGAGCCTAGGAGGGAGAGGGAGACACAGGCCATGGGTCATCGACGCGCTGCCGACCGGCGGGAGCTCGATCCCATCGAGATCGCGAGCCGCGATGAAATCGAATCCTTGCAGCTCACCCGCCTCAAATGGACCCTGCGCCACGCCTATGAGAACGTGCCCTACTACCGCCAGCTGTGGGACCAGGCGGGGGTGCATCCCGAGGACGTGCACCGCCTCGAGGATCTGAAGGCGTTTCCCTTCCTCACCAAGGAGGACCTCAGGCGCTGCTATCCCTTCGGCTTGTTCGCGGTGCCGCGGGAGCAGGTGGTGCGCATCCACGCCTCCTCCGGCACCACCGGCAAGCCCACGGTGGTGGGCTACACCCGCAACGACCTGGACACCTGGGCGGAGGTGGTGGCGCGGTCGATCCGGGCGGCGGGCGGGCGTCCCGGCGACATCATCCATGTCTCCTACGGCTACGGTCTGTTCACCGGCGGGCTCGGCCTCCACTACGGCGCCGAGCGCATGGGGCTCACGGTGGTGCCCATGTCGGGCGGCTTCACCGAGCGCCAGGTGCAGCTCATCCAGGACTTCAAGCCCCAGCTGATCGCCGTCACCCCCTCCTACATGCTGGCGATCGCGGACGAGTTCGAGCGCCAGGGGCTCGACGCGCGCCAGTGTTCGCTCGAGGTGGGCATCTTCGGCGCCGAGCCCTGGACCGAATCGATGCGCCGGGAGATCGAGGAGCGCTTCGGCATGGACGCGGTGGACATCTACGGTCTGTCCGAGGTGATCGGCCCCGGCGTGGCCCAGGAATGCATCGAGACCAAGGACGGGTTGCACATCTGGGAGGACCATTTCTATCCGGAGATCATCGATCCGGCCACCGGCGAGGTGCTGCCGGAAGGGGAGCTCGGGGAGCTGGTCTTCACCTCCCTGACCAAGGAGGCCTTTCCGGTGGTGCGCTACCGCACGCGCGACCTCACCCGGCTGCTGCCGGGCACCGCGCGCAGCATGCGGCGCATGGAGAAGATCAAGGGGCGCACCGACGACATGCTGATCATCCGGGGCGTCAACCTGTTCCCCTCCCAGATCGAGGAGCTGTTGCAGGAGGATGCCCGGCTGTCCCTGCACTATGTGTTGGAGGTGCGGCGCGAGGGACGTCTCGACGAGCTCACCGTGCTGGTGGAGGCCCGGCCCCAGGCCGCCGATCCCGAAGCGCGGGAGGCGGCGGCGCAGGAGCTCGCCCGCCACATCAAAAGCCGCATCGGCGTGAGCGCGCGGGTGGTGGTGAAGGAGCCCGGGGCCATCGAACGCTCGATGGGCAAGGCCAAGCGGGTGATCGACCTGCGCCGGCTGCAGGACTGAGGCCGGCGGCCTCACCCGGCCGGCGGGAGTCCGAGCTGGATGCGGGCCGCCTTGACGGTGTTGGCGAGCAGACAGGCCACCGTCATCGGCCCCACCCCTCCCGGCACCGGGGTGATGGCGGCGGCACGCTCGGCGGCCTCCCGGAAGGCCACATCGCCCACAAGCCGGCTGCGTCCGGCCTCCTCGACCCGGTTGATGCCGACGTCGATCACCACCGCGCCGGGTCGGATCCAGTCGCCGCGGATGAATTCGGCACGGCCCACGGCGGCGACCAGCACCTCCGCCTCCCGGCAGCGCTCGGCGAGCGCGCGGGTGCGCGAGTGGGCGAGCGTGACCGTGGCGTCGCGGGCGAGCAGCAGGGCCGCCATGGGTTTGCCGACGATGTTCGAACGACCCACCACAAGCGCCCGCCGACCGCGCAAGCCGCCCGGCCCGAGCACCTCTTCCAGCAACATGAGACAGCCCTGGGGCGTGCAGGGCACGAGCACGTCCTGAGCGAGCGGATCGCGCACCGACCACAGCCGGCCGACGTTGAGCGGATGGAATCCGTCCACGTCCTTCTGCGGAGGAATGGCGGCCAGCACCGATTCCACGTCGAGATGGCGGGGGAGCGGCAACTGCACCAGCATGCCGTGCACCCCGGGATCCTCCGCAAGCTCCCGCACCCGGGCGTGGAGCTCCTCGGCGGCCACGTCGGCGGGCAGGGTTACCACCCGGCCCGCGATCCCCGCCTCGCGGGCCATCCTCTCCTTGGTGCGCACATAGCTGTGGCTCGCCGGATCGTCGCCCACCAGCACCGCCGCCAATCCGGGACGCACGCCGGTGCGCGCCTGGAGCTCCGCGACCTCCTCCGCCACCCGGCGGCGCAGGCTCTGGGCGATGGTTCTGCCGTCGATGATGATGGCCATGATCGCCTCCCCATAGATCTCAGCCGTCGTCTTGGGCCGCCGAAAGCCGGAACCTCTCAGCCAGCGCCTCGGGATCGCCCAAAACAAAAACCCGCTTGATGCGGCTTGTCGCTCCGCTCAAAAGCCGCACGGCCCGCCGCGGCACGCCGAACAGTTCGGCCACAAACCGAAGCGCCGCCTCGTTCGCCCGTCCCTCCCGGGGCGGTTCGGGGACCCGCAGCGCCAGCGCCGTCACCCCGTCCGCGAGCGGCCGCGGTCCCACAAGCTCCCGCTTGCGCGCCCCAGGCCGCACCAACAGCGTCAATTCGAGCCCGTCCTCGCGCCTCTCTAGGAGCTCCTTCACCGTCAAAAGCAGAAGAACTCGAAGAAGAGGTCACGCAGGAAATAGAGTGCGAGGATCAGGATGACCGGGGAGATGTCGAGTCCCCCCATGGCCGGAATCCACTGGCGGATGGGCGCGAGCAGCGGCTCGGTGATGCGGTGGAGGAACTCGCCGATCCGCCAGACGATGGGGTTGGAGGTGTTGAGGACGTTGAAGGCCACGAGCCAGCTCAAGACCACCGAAGCGATCAACAACCAGATGTAGATGCTGACCACCGTATCGACGAGGCGGCAA
>JALSGW010000363.1 GCA_026982585.1 Alphaproteobacteria bacterium
CTCGAGCCGCGCGCCCTCCCCCGCCCGGCGGGATGGCGCGCCAAGCCGGTCTCGGGCCACACGGCCCGATGGGAACGGGAGCGGTTGCGTCGCTTTCACAAGCGGGAGCGAAGCCCGCCGTCAGGAGGGCTGCAGGCGTTTTGCCGGCTGCAGCTCGGGCGGGTTGCGCAGCCGCTCCAAAAAGCGCTCGCGCCAGGCGCCGATGTCGTGGGTGGTGAGGCTGTGCATCATGCGCTCCCAGCGCAGGCGCCGTTCCTCCCGGCTCATGGTCAGCCCCGCCTGGAGCGCGTCGGCCACGTGATGGGTGTCGTAGGGATTGACCACCAGCGCCCCGTCCTTGAGATGGCCCGCCGCACCGGCGAAGCGGGAGAGGATCAGCACGCCCGGGTCCTCCGGATCCTGGGCGGCCACATATTCCATCGCCACCAGGTTCATGCCGTCGCGCAGGGGCGTGACCAGTCCGATCCGGCTCAAGCGGAAGAACCCCATCAGGGCCCGGCGGCTGAAGCTGCGGTTGATGTAGCGCAAGGGCACCCAGTCCGCCTCGCCGTGGCGGCCGTTGATGTGACCGGTGAGCAGCTCCACGCTCTGGCGCAGTTCCAGATACTCGGGCACGCTCTCCCGGCTCGGGGCCGAGATCTGCATGAAGGTGACCCGCCGCCTTTGTTCCGGATAGTTGCGCAACAACAGCTCGAAGGCCTTGAGCCGCTCCGGAATGCCCTTGGTGTAGTCGAGCCGATCCACCCCGATCACCAGATGCCGGTCGGCCAGGGTGGCGGCCACCCGCTGGGCCTGGCGCCGCGCCTCCCCGGACACCGCCATCGCCGCCACCTCCGGCACGTCGATGCCGATCGGCACCGCCAGCGCCCGCAGCCGGCGCCCCATCGCCGTCACGCTGCCGTCGGCGCCCACCTCGCCGCCCAGCTCCTGTTCCACATAGTCCTGGAACTGCCGCAGATCGGTCGCGGTCTGGAACCCCACCACATCGTAGCTGCACAGATCCGCCGCCAGCTGGCGGTGCCAGGGCATGGTGAGATAGACCTGCGGGGCCGGGAAGGGGGTGTGGAGGAAGAAGCCGAGCCGCACCCGGGCCTCGAGCCGCCGCAGCTCGAAGCCCATGGGGATCAGATGGTAGTCGTGGACCCACACCAGATCCCCGTCCTGCAACAGCGGCAGCAGAAGCTCGGCGAACTGGAGATTGACCCTGCGATAGGCCTTGTACCAATCGTGATCGTAGTTGGCGAGATCGATGCGGTAGTGGAACAGCGGCCACAGGGTGCGGTTCGCGAAGCCGCCATAATAGGCTTCGAAGTCGCTGTCCTTGAGATCCACGAGCGCATAGGTGATGCGGCCGGTGCGGAACACCTTGGCCGCGGTCGGCGTCCGGCCCACGGTCTCGCCGCTCCAGCCGAACCACAGCCCGCCCGACTGCTGCAGGGCCGCCAGCACGCCCACCGCAAGCCCGCCGGCCGCCGCCGCCTGCCGCAGGGTCAGCGGCGTCACCCGGTTGGATACCACCACAAGGCGCGACAGCGCTCTCCCTCCTAGACGATCTCCTCCCAGTCGCGGCTCAACCGCATGGCGCAGTCGACCAGCCCCACATGGGAATAGGTCTGGGGAAAGTTCCCCCAGAGCTCCCCCGTCTTGGGATCGACGTGCTCCGCAAGCAGGCCGAGATGGTTGCGACAGGCCAGCACCTCTTCGAACACGCCCACCGCATCCTCATACCGACCGCAAGCGCTCAACGCCTCGATATACCAAAAGGTGCAGGCGAGAAAGGCATGCACCGGCCGGCCGAAATCGTCCTCCCCCGCATAGCGGTGGATGAAGGATCCTTCCTTGAGCTCCGCCTCGATGGCCGCAAGCGTGCCGAGAAAGCGCGGATCCCGCGCGCTCACATAGCCCACCGCCGGCAGCAACAGGAGGCTCGCATCGAGATCCTCGCCATCAAAGCTCGCCACATAGGCCTTGCGGCCGGGATGCCAGGCCCTGGCCTCGATGGTGCGGCAGATCGCCCGCGCCCGCGCCCGCCAGTGCCGGGCCCGCTCCTCCATGCCGAGATGGCGGGCGATGCGCGCGAGACGGTCGCAGGCCGCCCAGCACATGACGCTCGAATGCGTATGGATGCGGCTGCGGCTGCGAAACTCCCACAGGCCCGCATCGGGCGCGGCATGATACTCCCAGGCCTTCTCGCCGAGCCGCTCGAGCAAATGGAACAGCCTGGGCCCGGCGGGCCGGGTGAGCCTGCGATCGAAAAACGCCTGGGTCACCGCCAGCACCACCGAACCATAGCCGTCGTGCTGGTCGTGCTCGAAGGCCTGGTTGCCCACCCGCACCGGCCCGCTGCCCCGATAACCGGCGAGATGGGTGAGCGTCCGCTCGTGCAGCCGGTGCTCGAGACCGATACCGTAGACCGGCTGCAGGTATCCGTCCGGGCTCGACGAGACCACATTGGTCAGATATTCGATGTACTCCTCCATGGTCTCGATGTAGCCGAGCCGGTTGAGGGTGCGCACCACGAACAGCGCATCCCGCAGCCAGCAGTAGCGGTAGTCCCAGTTGCGGCCGCTTCCCGGAATCTCCGGAATCGAGGTGGTGGGCGCCGCGATGATGGCGCCGGTCTCCTCGAAACTGCACAGTTTCAGGGTGATCGCGCTGCGGATCACCGCCTCCTGCCAATCGAACGGGGTGTGCAGCCGGCGGCACAGCTGCCGCCAGTAGGCCACCGTGTGCTCGAGGAACTCGCGTCCGATCTCCGCCACCCCGCTGCGCAGGCTCTCGTCCGGGCCGAGCACCAGCGTGGCCGGTCGCTCGAGATGGAAGGGGGTCTCGTCGAGCAGATAGGTGAGCGGCACATCGGTGGTCAGCCGCAAGGACACGGTGTCGTCCACGAAACGCACGTGGTTGCTGCCGCGGGTGATGTGCGGCACGCTCGCCCCATAGTTGAAGCTCGGCCGCAGGCGCAGCCGGATCCGGGGCGCCTCCCCGAAGGGCGTGAGCATGCGCACGATCATGGTGGGCCGGAACATGCGCCCGAACTGGCCGAAGCGCGGGCAGAAATCGACGATCTCCACCCCGGCGCCGCGATGATCGACGAGCCGGGTGCGCAACACCGCCGTGTTGGGCAGATATTCCTGCTCTGTGTGGCGCAGGCCCAGGAGTTCCACCGCGAACAGCCCCCTGGAACTGCCCCGGTCCAACAACCGGCAGAACACCGGATCGCCGTCGAAGCGGGGAAAACAGGACCACACGATCCGGCCCTTGCGGTCGACCAGGGCGCTGATCATGCAGTTGCCGATCAGGCCGAGCTCCAGACTGTCCTCGTCCTCGGGAGCCGTCATATCCGCTCGTTCCGTGCCGCTTCGCTGCCCGCGCATGCTCTCGCACCATCCTCAATATTCGGTTAACGTGCGGCGCCGCCGCCCCGAGGCGTGATCGGCCGCGGAGCACCCATGGACGAGCGAACCATGACCGGAAGCGAGCAACGCCTTCACGCCCGCCTAGCAGATCGCGCCGTGATCGAACTGTCCGGCCCGGACCTCAAGGACTTCCTTCAGGGTCTGGTCACCGTGGATATATCCGCCCTCTCGGAGAAGAAAAGCCTGTGGGGCGCGCTGCTCACCCCCCAGGGACGGATCCTTTTCACCTTCACCCTGGCGGCACCGGAGCCGGACACGCTGCTGCTCGAGACCGAAGCCGAGCGCGCCGAGGAGCTCTGCCAGCGCCTGTTGCTCTACCGGCTGCGCAAAAAGGTGACCATCCGTCCCGCCGAAGGAAGCTGGCAGGTGGTGGTCTTTCCCGGCGCGTCGCCGCAAGCCTTCGACCTCGCGCCGGAACCCGGCGCCAGCCGCAAGATCCCCGAGGGCATGCTGCTCGTGGACCCGCGCCTTGCGGAGCTCGGCGTACGGGCGCTGCTCCGCAGCGAGCAGGCGGAGGCGGCGCTGAGCCGGCTCGAGAGCGCCGAGACCGACCCCGCCGCCTACCACCGGCTGCGCCTTCTTTTCGGCGTCGCCGAACAAAGCGCGGAGATCCCGCCCGGGCGCTGCCTTCCCCTCGAGTACAACTTCGACCGGCTGCATGCGGTCGACTTCCGCAAGGGATGTTTCATCGGCCAGGAGGTGACCGCGCGCATGCACTTCCGCAGCGCCACCAAGCGCCGCCTCCTGCCGGTCCAGCTCGCCGCACCGCTCACCCCACCCAAGCCGGTGGTGTGCGCCCGCGGCCGCGAGATCGGCGAACTGCGCGCCGCCCTCGCACAAACCGGCCTCGCCCTTTTGCGCCTGGATGCACTCACCGACCCGGCCGCCCTGCCGCTTCAGGCCGACACAACGGAACTCGCACCCTCCTGGCCCCTGTGGCTGCGACCGGACCGCCCCGGGTCTTAAGAAAAAATTCCTTGACAATCGGACATGGTTCGTCTACAGAGAGGGGCGTGAACGGCTCCTCCAACCATCGCCCGTTCATCGACCTCCCTCTCCCCTCCCCGCCTGCCGCCGCCCGTCCTGTGCGGGCGGCGGCGTCTTTTCCTCGCCCAGCAGGCGCGCCCGCAATCGGGCCGAGACGTGGTGGAAACGGCCGCTCGGGGAGCGGTTTCGATCGTCGTCGATGGAGCCGCTTTGCACCAGCTCGACGCCAAGCCGGCCGAAGGCCTCCCGCACCATGCGCAGGAACTGGGCCTCCGCCCGCATCCGCCGGCGGGCCTCGATCGCGCCCGAGCGTTCGAGATCCGCGCCCGACCGTTCGAGGGCCTCGACCAGCTGGTCGACGCCATCGCCCCGGGGTGCTGCGATGCGGTGGACCGGGATCCGCCGCCCGTCCGGGCGGGCGGCGAGCGCCGCCTCGAGCGCCCGGGCCGCCTGCGCCGCCCGCTCGCCCAGATCCGTCTTGGTGACCGCGATCAGGTCCGGGATCTCCAGCACCCCGGCCTTGATGAACTGCAGCAGGTCCCCCGCCTCGGGCGGCACCGCGAGCACCACCAGGTCCGACACCTCCTCCACCTCGCGCTCGCTCTGCCCGATTCCGACCGTCTCCACCAGCACCCGGTCGAACAGCGCCCGCAGCAATGCCACGCCCCCCGCGGCCGCCTCGGCGAGGCCGCCGAGCCGGTCGCGGGCCGCCAATGAGCGCACGAACAGCCCCTCGTCCTCGGGATCGAGGGCGAGCCGGATCCGATCGCCGAGGAGTGCCCCGCCGCTCCGGTGGGAGGAGGGATCGACCGCCAGCACCGCCACCGTGAGCCCGCGCGCCCGCAGCCGCGGGATGAGCGCGCCGACAAGGGTGGATTTGCCGGCCCCCGGGGCACCGGTGATGCCGATCACCCGGCCGCGCGGGCGGCGGTGGGCGCATTCCACGAGCCTGAGCGCTTCGCCGTCGGGCTCCTCGGCCTCGAGCAGCGAGAGCGCCCGGGCGAGCCCCGGCTTGCCGGAACCTTTCAGCTGTTCGAGGAGCCGGAGCTCTGGGTCCATTTGGGATCCCTGCGCAACACCGCCTGGGCCGCCGCCAGGCGTGCGATCGGCACCCGGTAGGGCGAACAGGACACATAGTCGAGGCCGAGCGCCTCGCAGAAGGCGATGGAATCGGGATCGCCGCCGTGCTCGCCGCAGATGCCGAGCTTGAGATCCGCGCGCGCCCGCCGGCCCCGTTCCACCGCCATGCGTACCAGTTCGCCGACCCCATCGACATCGAGGCTCTGGAACGGGTCGGTGGGAAACACCCCCGCCCGCTGATAGGCCTCCAGGAACTTCACCGCATCATCGCGCGAGATGCCGAGGGTCATCTGGGTCAGGTCGTTGGTGCCGAAGCTGAAGAATTCCGCGTGCCGGGCGATGGCCTCGGCCCGCAGCGCCGCCCGCGGCAGTTCGATCATGGTGCCGAGCAGGTAGCGGGGCGCGCGTCCCTGCTCCGCCGCCACCGCCTTTGCCACCCGAGCCACGCGATCCCTGAGCAGCTCCAGCTCCCGGGCGGTGGCAACAAGCGGGATCATGATCTCCGGCACCACCTCCACGCCGTCCGTGCGCGCCACCTCGAGCGCCGCCTCGAAGATCGCCCGGGCCTGCATTTCGTAGATCTCCGGGTAGACGATCCCGAGCCGGCAGCCGCGCAGGCCGAGCATGGGATTGGCCTCCTTGAGCTCCGCCAGCCGGCGCTTGAGGGCGGCCACAGCGAAACCGCCCGCCGCGGCCACCGCCTCCAGCTCCTCCTCATCAAACGGCAAAAACTCGTGCAAAGGCGGGTCGAGCAGCCGGATGGTGACCGGGCGGGCGCCCATGATCCGGAACAGGGCGACGAAATCGCCCCGCTGCATCGGCAGGATCTTGGCCAGCGCCCGCCTGCGCCCCTCGGAATCCTGAGCGAGGATCATCTCCCGCATGGCGACGATGCGGTCGTCCTGGAAGAACATGTGTTCGGTGCGGCACAGGCCGATCCCCTCGGCGCCGAAGCGCACCGCGGTCTGCGCGTCCTTCGGGGTTTCGGCGTTGGTGCGCACCTTGAGCCGGCGCACCGCATCCGCCCATGCCATGAGGGTGGCGAACTCCCCCGAGAGCTTGGGCTCGATGGTCGGCACCTCGCCGAGCATCACCTGGCCGCTGCTGCCGTCGATGGTGATCACATCGCCGCGGCGCACCACCGTGCCGTCCACCGTGAACTGCCGCTGTTCGTAGTCGATGAGCAGGTTGCTCGCGCCGCACACGCAGGGCTTGCCCATGCCTCGGGCCACCACCGCCGCATGGCTGGTCATGCCCCCGCGGGAGGTGAGGATGCCGCGGGCGGCATGCATGCCGTGGATGTCCTCGGGCGAGGTCTCGATGCGCACCAGGATCACCGCCTCGCCGGCCAGCGCGCGTCGCTCCGCCTCGTCGGCGTCGAACACCACCCGTCCCGAGGCGGCCCCGGGCGAGGCCGGCAGGCCCCGCGCCAGCACCTTGCGCTCCGCCTTGGGGTCGAGGGTGGGGTGGAGCAGCTGTTCGAGCGCCGCGGGATCGACCCGAAGCAGCGCCTCCTCCCGGCCGATCAGCCCCTCCTCCACCATGTCCACCGCGATCTTGAGCGCCGCCTGGGCGGTGCGCTTGCCGGAGCGGGTCTGCAGCACGTAGAGCCGTCCCTTTTCGACGGTGAACTCGATGTCCTGCATGTCCCGGTAATGGCGCTCCAGTGTGGCGAACACCCGCTCGAGCTCCCGAAACACCTCCGGCATGCGCTCCTCGAGGGAGCTTCCCGCCGCCCCGTTGGCCTCCGCCATGGCCCGGGTGAGGGGTTTGGGCGTGCGGATGCCGGCCACCACGTCCTCCCCCTGGGCGTTGACCAGATATTCCCCGTAGAACACCCTGCGCCCGGTGGCGGGATCGCGGGTGAAGGCCACGCCGGTGGCGCAGTCCTCGCCGAGATTGCCGAACACCATGCTCTGCACCGTGACCGCGGTGCCCATGTCCTCCGGGATGCGGTGCAGCCTGCGGTAGGTGACGGCGCGCGGGTTCATCCAGGATCCGAACACGGCACCGATCGCACCCCACAGCTGCTGCCGGACGTCCCGGGGGAAGGGCGTCTGGCTTCGCTCCTCCACCAGCGCCAGATAGCGTTCCACCAGTCGCTCCAAGGCCGCCGGCGAAAGCTCCGTCTCCCGCCGCACCCCCTCGTGCGCGACCAATTCGGCGAGCTCCTCCTCGAACAGCCGCGCCTCGATGCCCAGCACCACCTCGCCGTACATCTGCACGAGGCGCCGGTAGCTGTCGAAGGCGAAGCGGCGGTCGCCGCTCACCCGGGCGAGCCCCTCGACGGTCTCGTGGTTGAGGCCGAGGTTGAGGATGGTGTCCATCATGCCGGGCATGGAGATCGGCGCCCCCGAGCGCACCGACACCAGAAGCGGCCGTTCGGGATCCCCGAACCCCTGGCCGCGCAGCCCTTCGAGCCAGGCAAGCGCGCGCGCCACCTCTTGCTCCAGCCCGGGCGGATAGCGGCGCTCATGCGCGTAGAAGTAGCGGCAGACCTCGGTGGTGATGGTGAAGCCGGGCGGAACCGGCAGCCCGATCGCCGCCATCTCGGCGAGATTGGCACCCTTGCCGCCGAGCAGGTGACGCAGCCCCGCATGGCCCTCGCGCACCTCGCCGCCGAAGCGGTAGACCCACTGGCTCATCGCTCCTCCCCGCCGTCCGCATCACCGGCCGCCTCCACCAGGGAGAAGTCGGCGATGGTCTCGAACACCGCCCGCAACGCGTCCAGGATGTACAACCGGTTGGCGCGCAGCGCCGGGTCGGGCGCGTTCACCCGCACCCGCTCGAAGAACGCGTCCACCGGACCACGCAGCTCCGCAAGCGCCGCCATCGCCCCGGCGAAATCCTCCTGGAGAAGCCGCTCGGCGATCACCGCCCGGGCCCGTGCCAGCGCCTCGTAGAGCTGTCGTTCCTCGGCGAGCGCGAAACGCTCCGGATCCGGCTCGCCCCGGTAGCGCCGCCCGTCGCGCCGCTCCTCGATGGCGACGATGTTGCGGCTGCGCCGGTAGGCGGTGAGCAGATCCGCGCCCGCCTCGCTGGCGAGGAAGTCGGCGAGCGCCCGCACCCGGGCCAACAGGCGCAGCAGATCGTCCTCGCCGCCGACGGCGAACACCGCCCGGATGAGGTCGGCTCGCACCCCCTGCACCCTGAGCTCCACCCGCAGCCGCTCGCTCAGAAAGTCGAGCAGTTCCGCCGCGAGCCTGCGGCGATCGAGCGATGCGAACCGCTCCCCGTAGCCGTCGAGCGCCGCCTCGAACAGCTCCGCGAGCCGCAGCCGCAGACCGTGGTCCACCACCAGCCGGATCACGCCCAGCGCCGCACGGCGCAGCGCGAAGGGATCCTTCGACCCGCTCGGGCGGATGCCGGCCGCGAAAAAGCCCACCAGGGTGTCGATGCGGTCGGCCAGGGCGAGGGCGATGCTCACCGGCGCCTCCGGAGAGCGGTCGTCCGCCCCGCTCGGCCGGTAGTGTTCCGCGATCGCCTGCGCCACCTCCTCCGGCTCGCCCTGGTCGCGGGCGTAATAGCCGCCCATCACCCCCTGCAGCTCGGGGAATTCCCCCACCATGCCGGAGACCAGGTCGCATTTGCACAGCCGCCCCGCCCGCGCCGCCAGCTCCGGCCGCGCTCCGGGCAGCCGCTCGGCCACCGCCGCCGCCAGCCGTTCGAGGCGCTCCGCCTTCTCCGCCATCGATCCGAGGCGGGCGTGGAAGATCAGCCGGGCGAGCCTGGGCAGAAGGGATTCGAGCGGCACCCGGCGGTCCTGCTCCCAGAAATAACGGGCATCCCAAAGCCGCGCCCGCAACACCCGCTCGTTGCCGGCCACGATGGCGCGCCCGCCGTCCCGGGCCTCGATATTGGCCACCATCACGAACCGGGGCGCGAGCGCCCCGGCCGCATCCCGCACCGCCAGATAGCGCTGGTGGTGGCGCATGGCGGTCACCAGCACCTCGGGCGGCAGGCCCATGAAGGCGGGGTCGATCCCGCCCACCAGCACCACCGGCCATTCCACGAGCCCCGCAAGCTCCGCCAGGAGTTCCTCGTCCTCCTCCGGACGAAGACCCAAAGGCGCGAGGGCGGCACGGGCCTGTTCA
>JALSGW010000364.1 GCA_026982585.1 Alphaproteobacteria bacterium
GCCCATTTTGAAGCGCCTGCGCTACTAGCAGCCCGTGGATAAACTCCGCCTGATCCCTTCAGCTCCCCTGGTGCCGGCGCCAGCGGGCACGAACCACCCGGCAGCAGTCATCGGGCCTCACCAGCTTGTCAACCGCCTCCACCGAGGCTGTGAGCCGCAAAAACAACCCGAAAAGCCCAGCCAAAACCCTGCTTGGCAGCTCCGCCGCCTGCCGCGGCGTCCCCGCTCCCACCAGCCGCCTCAGAATCAGCCCCAAGTTGAACGCCGCCGCATGGATCAGCACCCGTTTCAGAATGTTCTCCCGGCCCCGCAGGTGCAGCCGCCTCATCCCGCCCCGGTCGTAAAGATGCGCGAAGCTCCGCTCGATCAGCTCCCCGCGCCGGGCCAGCAGCGCCCGCCCCGCCCGGCTCCTCACCCGCCGCCGGTTCCCGTAGACCGCCGCCTTCGCCTTCTGCTTGCCCCGCCACTTCTGCCGGCCCCGCTCCGGCTCCGCGATCACCGTCTTCACCCCCACCTCCGCCAGCGCCAGCAGCGACTCCCGGCTGTGATAGCCCTTGTCCGCCACCACCCGCTTCACGCCCGTTTCGCTCACCTTCTTTACCGGTCCCGCCGCCCCACGCCGCGCCTTCTCCCCCGCCAGCTCCGTCACCGCCAAACCCGCCTCGCCCAGCGTCGCCCGCATCGTCTCCGTGTCGCCCCGGTCCGCCCGCTCGACCGTCACCGCCACCACCGCCCCCGTCTTCAGGTCCACCGCGTGCTCGGCCTTGTAGGCCATACGCGTCCGCCCGTCTTTCATCCGCGCAATCCGCGCCTCCTCGTCGTGCCGGTTCACCCACTCCCGGTTCGACACCCGCTTCTTCCTCTTCCGGTCCCACCGCCGCCGCTCGGCCGCCGTCGGCTCCTCGCCCTCCTCGTTCTTCATCAACTCCCTGACGTGCTCCTCGTAGCTTCGCCCGTCGTCCCGCCTCACGATCGACCGCATCGCCGCATTCGCTTCCAGCGTCGTCGCGTCCACCCCCAGGTTCTTGCCCTCCAGCAGCCCCTCCCGCGCCAGCGCCTTCAAAACCCACCGGAACACCGCCCCGT
Source organism: Alphaproteobacteria bacterium (assembly GCA_026982585.1). Lineage (GTDB taxonomy): Bacteria > Pseudomonadota > Alphaproteobacteria > Geminicoccales > Geminicoccaceae > HRBIN39. The sequence goes on from JALSGW010000364.1 coordinate 1,087, forward strand.
GCACCGCCAACCCCAGCCGCCGCCGCGTCTTCGACAGCGTCGAGTGATCCGGCGTCGCCTCCTCCCAGCTCAGCCCCAGAAACTGGCGCAGACTCAGCGAGTCCGACACCCGGTAGGCGACGCCTCGGTCCGAGCCGATCCCCTCGAAGTAGCCCACCAGAAAGCACCGGAAGTAGACCCCCGGCGCGATCGACGGCCGCCCCATCTTCTCGGCGTAGTACTTCCGGCAGAGCTGCTCCACGTAGCCGTCGAAACCGATCT
>JALSGW010000365.1 GCA_026982585.1 Alphaproteobacteria bacterium
GTCCACCTCCACGCCCGGCCGCGGCCGCCAGCTCAGCCCGAGGCTCACCCACCAGCGGTCGTTGCCGGGAATGCGCGGCGTGCGGAAGGCGTTTTGGATCGGCGTCTGGTCATGGGCCACCCCGGCACGAAGGATCCAATCCTCGCCCAACCGGTACCTGAGCCCCAGGGCGAAAAACCAGCTGTTCTGCCAGTTGTGCGCCACCACACTGTCGGGCTCGGCGGGATTGGCGAACTCCACCCTGAGCTCCCGGAACCGGCTCCAGCGGGTGAAGGCGGCCTCGCCCATCACCTGGAGCCGATCGGTGAGCTCCTGCACGAAGCCGAAGGAAACGGTCTCGGGCAGCTCGAGCCCGACCCGCGCATCGCTGTCCCGGAACCGTCCCGTGAGCGCCGAGAGCGCCGCGCCGATGCCCGCGCCGTCCAGGGTGAAATCGGCCCGGCCTTCGATCCGTTGCCGGATGGAGCTGCGGAAACCGATGCCGATCCGGCCACCGTCCCAGGGCTCGAAGATGGCCCCGAGCACCCAGCCGAGACCGAAACCGTCGCCCTGCAGATCCACCCGCCCGTCCTGGGCCGAAGGCGTGCTTCCCGGTATGCCGGCGACCAGGCCGATGGTGCCGAAATCGATGGCGTTGGTGAGCCGGGCGTCGACGTACTGGAGCTGGAGGCCGAACCCGATGGCCAGCCCCGCCGCCGGCCGCACCGCCACGGTGGGCTGGAGGTTTACGGTGCGAAGGCGCGAGTTCAACGCATAATACCGGCCCACCCAACCGTCGGGATAGCTGGTCTCGAGGCCGAAGGGCGCGGTTATGGCCAGCCCCAGCCACCAGCGCGAGTCCACCTGCCAGCTGCCGTAGAGGGCCGGCACCAGCGCGTCCTCGGCCACATCCCCCTTGCGGGCGCGGCCCGGGATCGGCGTGCCGAGCAGCGTGCTCGCACGGGCGCGCCGCAGCCGCGCCTCGGGTCGCAGATAATTGAGGGCGGCGACGGTCTGGATGCCCTCCTGATAGGCGAGGGCGGCCGGATTGAAGAAGAGATAGCTCGGATCCTCCGCCGCCGCGCTCGCCCCCGCGAAGGCGCCGCCCATGGCCGCCACCGACTGCTCGCGAATGGCGAAACCCGCCGCCTCCGCACGCCCGCCCCAAGCCGCGGCCGCAACCGCCACAAGGAGCCCGAAGAGCCGAACACCGCGCAGCACCATCGTCCATACGTCCTCCCGTATGCCCATGGGCGCTGTTTTGGGACGATCCGCGGGCGCCCGCTAGTGCGCACGGGCCACAAGCGCCGCTCCCCGGATGATCCCGCCGTCCCCTGTCCCAC
>JALSGW010000366.1 GCA_026982585.1 Alphaproteobacteria bacterium
GACGCCACCTCGGGCGCCAGCGCCTCGGCCCGGATGTGCGGCCCGAGATCGGCGATGCGCCCCTCCCGCACCAGCACCCCGCCCCGCTCGTCGCGACCGCTCGCGGGATCGATCAGGCGGGCGTTGAGCAGCGCCAGGGGCCGCATCAGGCCTCGCCCCTGAGCGGACGGGTGAGGAGATCGAGGCAGGCCATGCGCACCGCCACCCCCATCTCCACCTGGTCGAGGATGGCGCTCCGGTGGATGTCGTCGGCCACCACCCCGTCGATCTCCACGCCGCGGTTCATCGGTCCCGGATGCATGATCAACGCCTCCGGCGCCGCCTCCTCCAGCACCCGGCGTGTGAGCCCGTAGAGGGCGAAATACTCCCGCAGGCTGGGCACGAAGCTGCCCTGCATGCGCTCGCGCTGCAGCCGCAGCATCATGACGATGTCCGCACCCCGCAGCCCGGAGCGCAGGTCGTGGAAGATCTCCACCCCGAGGGCGCGAAAGCCGCCCGGCACCAGGGTCGGCGGTCCCACGAGCCGCACCCGGGCGCCGAGACGGGTCAGCAGCAGGATGTTGGAGCGCGCCACCCGCGAATGGAGCACATCGCCGCAGATGGCGACCACGAGGCCGGCGATGCGCCCCTTGCGGCGGCGGATGGTGAGGGCGTCCAAGAGCGCCTGGGTGGGATGCTCGTGGCTGCCGTCGCCGCCGTTGATCACCGCGCAGCGCACATGGCGGGCGAGCAGCGCCACCGCCCCGGAATCGGGATGACGCACCACCAGCACGTCGGGGTGCATGGCATTCAGGGTCATGGCGGTGTCGATCAGGGTCTCGCCCTTTTTGATGGAGGAGGTGGCCACCGACATGTTCACCACATCGGCCCCGAGCCGCTTGCCGGCGAGCTCGAAGGAGGTGCGGGTGCGGGTGGAGCTCTCGAAGAACAGGTTGATCTGGGTGAGACCGCGCAACAGGGCGAGCTTTTTGTCGCTGCGCCGGTTGACCTCCACGTAACCGTCGGCGGTGTCGAGCAGAAGCTCGATTTCCTCGACCGAAAGCGGCGCGATGCCGAGCAGATGCCGCTGGGTGAAGGCCATGGCGGAGCGGATCCAGCCCGCTGTCCTTATGCCCCGACCGCCGCAGGGGTCAACCGCCACGCCAAGAGCGGTCTTCCGCCCGCCGTGGAGCGGGACGATCGCCAGAGACCGGCGCGCTCACAGGACGCGCTCCGGGGCCGGATCCGCATCCACCCCCACCCGCAAAGGCGCGTCCTCATGGAACAGCTCCGCAAGCCGCGCGGCCGCCCGCTCCGGCGAAGGCATGCGGCCGGGCGGCTCGCCCGGAAAGGCGTCGCGTCGAAAGCGGCTTTCCATCGGCCCGGGGTCGAACAGATGCACCCGCATCGGCGTCTTGCGCACCTCTTGGGCATAGGCCTCCACCAGCGCCTCGAGCGCCGCCTTGGCGGCCGCGATGTGACCGAAATAGGCGCGGGGTTGTGCGGCGATGCGACAGGTGCAGAACACCGCCCGCCCCGCTTCGGCCCGGCGCAACAACGGGTCCGCCGTGCGAATGAGATGCTGCGCCGCCAGCACGTGGACGCGAAGCAGGTCCTGGAACCATTCCGGATCGGCCTGTGCCACCGGCATCAGCCGTCCGAGCCGGGCGGCGGTGACCAAAAGCCCGTCCAGCCGTCCGAAGCGCTGATAGACCGAGGGGCCGAGCCGGTCGACCGCGTCGAAGTCGGTGATGTCGAGGGGAAGCAGGGTGGCGGCGCCGCCCGCCTCGCGCACCCGATCGTCGGTCTCCTCGAGGCCGCCCTGGGTCCGCGCCACCAACACCAGATGCGCGCCCATGGCGGCGAGCCGGGGCGCCACCCGGGCGCCGAGGCCGCGGCTTGCCCCCACCACCAGGATCACGCGCCCGGCAAGCGGCCCCATCGCTAGGCCTCCTCCAAAACGAGCGGCAGCTCCTCCTGCCGTTCGCCCCGCTCCTGGTCCACGAGCCGGGTCGGATAGTCCCCGGAGAAGCAGGCATCGCAGAAGCCCGGCTGACGGGGATCCCGTCCGGACAAGCCGAGCGCCCGGTAGAGACCGTCCAGCGACAGAAAGGCGAGGCTGTCCACCCCGATCAGCCGGGCCATGTCCGCCACCGTGTGGCGGGCGGCGAGCAGCTGCCGGCGCTCCGGCGTGTCCACCCCGTAGAAGCAACTGTGGGTGGTGGGCGGACTGGCGATGCGCATGTGCACCTCCTTGGCCCCCGCCGCCCGGACCATGGCGACGATCTTGGTGGAGGTGGTGCCGCGCACGATGCTGTCGTCCACCAACACCACCCGTTTCCCGGCGAGCAGGCCTCTGTTGGCGTTGTGCTTGAGTTTCACCCCGAGATGCCGGATCTGGTCCGAGGGCTCGATGAAGGTGCGGCCGACGTAGTGGTTGCGGATGATGCCGAGCTCGAAGGGCAGGCCCGAGGCCTGGGCGAATCCGATCGCGGCCGGCACGCCGGAATCCGGAACCGGCACCACCATGTCCGCCGCAACCGGCGCCTCGCGGGCGAGCTCGGCGCCGATGCGCTTGCGGACTTCATAAACCTCCCGCCCCTCGACGATGGAATCGGGACGCGAGAAGTAGACATATTCGAAGATGCAGAAACGGGAGCGGCGCCGGGGGAAGGGAAAGAACCGCTCGATCCGCCCCCGTCCCGCCACCACCACCTCCCCGGGCTCCACGTCCCGCACCCGTTCCGCCCCGAGGATGTCCAGCGCACAGCTCTCCGAGGCCAGGATCCAGGCCTCGCCCAGCCGGCCCAGCACCAGCGGGCGAATGCCCAAGGGATCGCGGGCGCCGACGATGGCATCGTCGAACAGGGCCACCAGCGACCAGGCCCCCTCCACCGCCTTGAGCGCGCCGACCAGGCGCTCGACGTGGGAATCCCCGGATCCGCGGGCGATCAGATGGATGAGCACCTCGGTGTCGGTGGTGGACTGGAAGATCGAGCCCTCGCGCACGAGCTGCCGGCGCAGCCAGGCGGCGTTGGTGAGGTTGCCGTTGTGGGCGATGGCGAGGCCGCCGAAGGCGAATTCGGCGAACAGCGGCTGGACGTTGCGCAGCATGCTGGCGCCGGTGGTGGAATAGCGGGTGTGGCCGATGCCGGCATGGCCCGGCAGCGCCTCGATCACCCGCCGTTTGCTGAAGGTATCCCCCACGAGCCCGAGCGCCCGGTGGACGTGAAACTGCCGTCCGTCGAAGGTGACGATGCCGGCCGCCTCCTGGCCGCGGTGCTGCAGCGCATGCAGCCCCAGGGCGATGTGGGCGGCCGCGTCCCGGTGACCGTAGATGGCGAACACCGCGCACTCCTCCCCGGGCCCCTCGGCGGGCAAACATCTCCGGACCTTCAACGATCGGCCGCTCATGGTCGCTCCATCTCCTCGAGCAGGCGCTCGAAGGATCGGTTGCTCTCTTCCTCGTAGGCGGGCCCACCGCGCAGCTCCCGGGCGCGTTCCACCGCCCGCCGGGAGCCCCTGCGCAGCTCCGCCGCAAGACCCTCGGGCAACAGTCCGGCCAACCAGCTCGCCGCTTGCTCCACCGGCGGGTGGGTGGCGGCCCGGGTCACCCAGGGCGGCATCCTTTGCGGTTCCAGCACCACCACCACCGCGAGATAGCCCACCACCACCAGAAAAGCGCCCCTGACCCCGCCGAAGAGCAGGCCCAAAAGACGGTCGATCGCGCCCGCAGAACCGCCGCGCAGCCGTTCGGCCAGGGCCCCCGCGAGCAGCTTGAAAGCAATCAGCGGTGCCACGAAGACGGCGAGGAAGGTGGCGGCGTCGGTGACCAGATCGTGTCCCACCGCCTCTTTCACGAGCGGTCGCACGGCGGAAAAACCGTAATAGGTGACCGCCGCCGCGCCGAGCCAGCTGAGCAGGCCGAACGCTTCGCGCACGAACCCCCTAACCAGGGCCACCAGGGCCGACAGCCCGACCACCGCCGCGACGAGGAGATCGAAGGCGGTGAAGGCCTGGAGATCGATGTTCATCGGCCCGCGCTCCCGGCGGCCTCGGCGGGCGATCCGGCCAGCAGGCGCACCAGCGCCGCGAGCCGGCGCACCGTCACCACCTCCAGCCCGCCACCCTCCGCCCCGTGCGGCGGCATCCAGGCCCGGCGAAAGCCGAGCTTGCGCGCCTCCCGGAGCCGCAGCTCCACCTGGCCCACCGCACGCACCTCGCCGGCCAGCCCCACCTCACCGAACACCACCGCATCCCGGGGCAGCGCCCGGCCCGTGAGCGCGGAGACGATCGCCGCCGCCACCGCCAGATCCGCAGCCGGCTCCTGCACGCGCAGCCCGCCCGCGACGTTGAGATAGACGTCGCGTCCGGCCAACACAAGTCCGCAGCGCGCCTCCAGCACCGCCAACAGCATGGACAGGCGCGCCCCGTCCCATCCCACCACCGCCCGCCGCGGCGTGGTCAGCGGCGACGGCGCCACCAGCGCCTGGACCTCCACCAACACCGGCCGGGTCCCCTCGATGCCGGCGAACACCGCGCAGCCGGGCGTCTCCCCCGACCGCTCGCCCAGGAACAGGGCCGAAGGATTGGCCACCGGCTCGAGCCCGCGTTCGCCCATGGCGAACACGCCGAGCTCGTTGGCCGGCCCGAAGCGGTTCTTCACCGCCCGCAGGATGCGGAACGGATGCCCCCGCTCGCCTTCGAAATAGAGCACCGTGTCCACCATGTGCTCGAGCAGCTTGGGGCCGGCGATCTGTCCGTCCTTGGTGACGTGGCCGATCAGCAGGAGCGCCGTTCCCTTGCCCTTGGCGAAGCGAATGAGTCGCTCGGCGGCGGCACGGATCTGCCCCACACTGCCCGCCGCGGCCTCCAACGTCTCGCTGTGGGCGGTCTGGATGGAGTCCACCACAAGCGCCGCAGGCGGATCGGCGGCCAGCGAATCCAGCACCGACTCCACCAAGGTGGCGGTGGCAAGCCGCACCGGTGCATCCGCCAGGCCGAGCCGGCGCGCCCGAAGCTGCACCTGGCGGACCGATTCCTCGCCGCTCACATAGACCGCCGCGGCACCCTGGCAGGCCAGCCGGGCCAACGCCTGAAGAGCCAGGGTCGACTTGCCGATGCCGGGATCGCCGCCGATCAGCACCGCCGAGCCCGGCACCAGACCGCCGCCCAGCACCCGGTCGAACTCATCGAGTCCGGTGACGAGGCGCGGCAGATCGGCCTCGGTGGAGGAGAGATCGGTAAAGATCACCCGCTCCGAGCGGCGGCCGGAACCGGTGGCGCTGCCTTGGGCCTCCTCCACCAGGCTGTTCCAGGCGCCGCAGGCCTCGCAGCGGCCCGCCCAGCGGCCGGCCACCGCTCCGCAGCTCTGGCAGACGTAGTGCACCCGCCTGCGCATCGCCGCCGCTCACCCGGCACCGGCAACCGAGGCCGTCATCGGTCCCTCGGCCCGGCCGTGCACGAACTGGTCCACATAGGGATTGCCGCTGTGCTCCATCCGCTCCACCGGCCCTTCCCAGATGATCCGCCCCTCATAGAGCATCGCCACCCGGTCCGCGATCTTGCGCACGCTCGCCATGTCGTGGCTGATGGAGAGGGCGGTCCGCCCGCGGCCGCGCACCGTGCGCCGGATCAACTGGTTGATGGCATCGGCCCGGATGGGATCCAGCCCCGAAGTGGGTTCGTCGAAGAACAGGATCTCGGGATCGGCGGCAATCGCCCGCGCAAGCCCCACCCGCTTGCGCATGCCGCCCGAGAGCTCGGCCGGATACCGGTCCGCCACCTCGCCCCCAAGCCCCACCTCGGCGAGTGCTGCAAGCGCCGCCTCGCGCGCCTCGCCACGGGCGAGTCGGCCGCGGGCGAGCAGGCCGAAGACCACGTTCTCCCAGACCGGCAGACTGTCGAACAGGGCCGCGCCCTGAAACAGCATCCCGATCTTCTCCCGCACCTGCTCGCGTGCGGCCGAGGAGGCGCCCACCACCTCGATGCCGTCCACCCGCACCGAGCCCTCCCAGGCCTCGATCAGACCCAGGATGGTCTTGAGCAGCACCGACTTGCCGGCCCCGGAGGCGCCGATCACCACCAGCGACTCCCCCTCGTGCAGCACAAGATCGATCCCGCGCAACACCGGCTTCGACCCGAAGCCGACCCAAAGCCCGCGCACGGCGATCCTCGCGAGCGCCTCGCTCATCGCGCGAAGAACAGCTCGGTCAGCACATAGTCCATGGTCAACACCAGGATCGACGCCCCGACCACCGCCCGCGTGGCGGCGGCCCCCACGCCTTCCGCGCCGCCCAGGCAATGATAGCCCTGATAGCACCCCATCAAGGCGATCAGGAAGCCGAACACCAAGGCCTTGACCAGTCCCGAGACCACGTCGCCGGCCTCGAGGAAATCGAGGGTCCGATTCAGATATTCCACCCCACCGAAGCCGAGCTTGTAGACCGCGACCAGATAGCCGCCCAACACCCCGATCACGTCGGCCACCAACACCAAAAGGGGCAGGCACAGCATGGCCGCCACCAGGCGCGGAAAGACCAGATAGCGCAAGGGATCGGTGGCCAGGGTCTCGAGCGCGTCGATCTGCTCGGTGACCCGCATGGTGCCGAGCTCCGCCGCCATCGCCGCCCCGACCCGACCCGCCACCATGAGGCCCGCCAGCACCGGGCCGAGCTCCCGGGTCATGGACAGCACCACGATGGAGGGTATGGCCTCCTGCGCCTCGAAGCGGCTGAACCCCACATAGCTCTGCAGGGCCAGCACCATGCCGGTGAACAGCGCCGTGAGCCCCACCACCGGCAGCGAAAAATAGCCGATCTCCAGAAGCTGGCGCAGGATCTGGCGGGGATAGTAGGGGCCGCGGAGCCCGCGCGCGAGCGCCTCGAGCCCGAACAGCAACACCGCCCCGCTCTCCTGAGCGAGGTCCAGGGTCAGGCGGCCGATCCGCGCAAGCCCGTTCACGGTCGGCGCATCCCCTCGCGCCGGTAACGGCGGCACAACCGCCGGCCGAGACGGGTGAGCAGCTCGTAGCCGATGGTGCCGGCAAGCCGGGCCAGCTCGTCCACCCCATCCGGGCCGCCGATCAGCTCCACCTCCGTGCCGGGTGCGAGGAGGCGCTCGGGCACCCGGCTCACATCGAGGCCGATCAGGTCCATGGACACCCGGCCGGCATAGGGCACGGGAATCCCGTTGATGCGGGCGACACCGCGGCCGCTCAAGCTGCGCAACAATCCGTCCGCATATCCCACCGGGACGGTGGCGATGCGCGCTCCCGCGGGCGCCCGGTAGGTGGCGCCGTAGCCCACCGATGCGGCCTCCTCGAGGGCGAACACGCGCAGGATGGGTGCGGTGAGCCGCACCACCGGCTGCATGGGATTGGGCCGGTCGGGGGTGGGGTTGACGCCGTAGAGCGCCACTCCGGGGCGGCAGAGATCGAACCGGTAGGCCTCGCCCAGAAAGATGCCGCTCGATGCGGCGAGACTGCGCGGTACCTCCGGCAGCACCCGCGCCAGGGACCGGAACCGGGCGAGCTGTTCGGCGTTGAGCGGATGGTCGGGCTCGTCGGCGCAGGCGAGATGGCTCATCACCAGCAGCGGCCGGAGTTCCGCCATCCCCTCCGCCGCCGCGGCCTCGAGCTCCGCCGCGGTGAAGCCGAGACGGGTCATGCCGGTGTCCACGTGCAAGGCACAGGGAAGCCGCCGCTCCACCCGCCGGGCCACCTGCCGCCACAGCGCGAGCTCGCCCGGGTGGTTGAGGACCGGCACCAGGCGGCCGGCGAGAAAGGCTTCCGATTCGCCCCGTCCGACGCCGTCCAGCACCAGGATGTCCGCTTCGGGCAACAGCCTGCGCAGGGCGATCCCCTCCTCGAGGCGGGCCACGAACAGGCGCCGGCAGCCGGCATCCCACAGCGCCCGCGCCACCGGCTCCGCGCCGAGCCCATAGGCGTCCGCCTTGACCACCGCCGCCACCTCGGCAGGCCGGGCACAATCCCGCAGCATCCGCCAGTTGGCGACCACCGCGTCGAGATCGATCTCGAGCAGCGCCCGGGCGCGCCCGCGCACCTCGAGAGCGTCACGGGACATCGACGTACTCGGCGGTCTCGAGGTTGCGGAAGCGGCCGAAATTGGCGTCGAACTGCAGATGCACGCGGCCGATGGGACCGTTGCGCTGCTTGGCGATGATCACCTCGGCCTTGTTGTGGCACTGTTCGAGACGCTCCCGCCAGCGCCGATGGCGCTCGTCGAACCGCTCCGGGCTCTCCCCGTCCCGGGGCTGCGGTTCGGCCCGGGCGAGATAGTATTCCTCGCGGTAGACGAACATCACCACATCCGCATCCTGCTCGATGGTGCCGCTCTCCCGCAGATCCGAGAGCTGGGGCCGCTTGTCCTCCCGGCTTTCGACCGCCCGCGACAGCTGGGAGAGGGCCAGCACCGGCACCTCCAGCTCCTTGGCGATGGCCTTGAGCCCCTGGGTGATCTCGCTCACCTCCTGCACCCGGTTGGCCTGGGCGTAGCTGCCGGTGCCGCGCAGAAGCTGCAGATAGTCCACCACCACCAGGGACAGGCCGTGCGAGCGCTTGAGCCGGCGGGCGCGGGAGCGCAGGGCGGCGATCGAGAGCGCCGGCGTGTCGTCGATGAACAGCGGTCGCGCCGCCAGGCGCTGGGTGGCCTCGACGATGCGGTGGAAGTCCTCCTCCTTGAGCCGCCCCTTGCGCAGTTCGTCGCTGGGAATGCCCGCCTCCGCCGACAGCAGGCGGGTGGCCAGCTGCTCGGCCGACATCTCGAGCGAGAACAGGGCCACCGTATAGTTCTCGTGGCGCAGACCCTCCGCATCCACGCCGGCGGCCCGGCTGGCCGCGGCATTGGCGGCGATGGTGAGTGCGAGCGCCGTCTTGCCCATGCTCGGGCGGCCGGCGAGCACGATGAGATCGGACCGCTGCAGCCCGCCGAGGCGATCGTCCAGTCCGATCAGGCCGGTGGGCACGCCGGTGACCCGCCCCTCCTTCTGATAGGCGGAGTGGATGAGCCGCACGGCGCTCTCCAGCACCTCCGGAAAGCCCCGGAAATCGCCCCTCCGCTCGCCCCGCTGGGCGAGCTCGAAGAGACGCTGTTCGGCGTCCTCGATCTGCTCGAGGCCGCTCTTCGCGGTCTCCGGATCATACGCCTCCTTCACCACCTCCTCGCCGATGGCGATCAGCCGCCGGCGGATCGCGAGGTCGTGCACCACCCGCGCGTAATCGACGGCGTGCACCAAACTCTCGGCGGCCCGCGCCATGCGGGCGAGGTATTCGGCCCCGTCCAGCTCGCGCAGCGCCTCGTCGTGCTCGAAGAGATGGAACAGGGTGGTGTGGTCGGCGAGCTGCCCTTTGGCGATGCGTTC
>JALSGW010000367.1 GCA_026982585.1 Alphaproteobacteria bacterium
GAGGCGGGAGCGATGCAGGTGAAGGACGCCGAGCTCGGCGGCCTCTACAATATGGGCGGGGCGTGTGTGGCCTCCTATGTGAGCATCCTCGAGGCCTTGCGCTGACCTCCGCCACCGCAGGCCGGGGTTCGCACCACATATCCGCCCCCGGCTTCGCGGAAGCTGTCCTCCGGTTTTCTTCCGAGCATCTCCCCACGGCCCGCGGCAGCCTCTGGCGCCGGCGTGGGACGCGTGCGGCGGGATCCGGCGCTCGGCACGGGCGCCCGTCGCTCCCCGGTGTGGGCCGGAGCGCTTGCGCCCTTGACCCGGAATGCCCGCTCAAAACGGCCAGATCAACGGAATGAGGAGGGAGGCGAGCAACCAGAACAGCAGATCGAGCGGCACCCCGACCTTCAGGAAATCCCGGAAGGCATAGTTTCCGGCGGCGTAGACGAAGGTGTTGGTCTGGTAGCCGATCGGGGTGGCGTAGCCGTTGCTCGCCGCCACCATGACCGCCACCACGAAGGGTCGCGCATCCACTCCCAGCTGGTCGGCGAGACCGATCGCGATCGGGGTCATGAGGATGGCGGTGGCGTTGTGGCTGATGATCTCGGTGAGGGCCACGGTGACCAGATAGACCACGGCCAGCATGAGATGCGGCCCCAGGGTCGTCCCGACCGCCATGGCGCCGTCCACGATCAGCTGCGCCGCGCCGGTCTTCTCCATGGCGTAGCCCACCGACAGCATGCCGTAGATCAGCACCAGGATGGACCAGCGCATCGACTGGTAGGCGTCCTCGGGCTCGAGGCAGCGGGCGAGCACCACCAGGGTGGCGGCGAGCAGCGCCAGGGCCGGGATCGGCAGCAGGTTGAGGCTCGCGCCCACCACCACGAGCGCCACGGCGCCCAGGGCCACGGCCCGCCGGTCGCGCCTTAAGGGGCGGAGGGTCGGAGCGTTGAGGCCGATCAGGAACTGGTCGTCGAACAGCTGTTTGAAGGCTTCCGGCGGCCCCTCGAGCAGGAGGGTATCGCCGAACTGCAAGCGGGTGTCGTCGAGATTGCCTCTGAGGTTCTCGTTCTGGCGGTGGAGAGCGACGATGGTCACCCCGAAGCGCTTCTGCAGGTTCAGGCTCGCCACCTTGCGCCCCACCCAGCGGGAATTGGGGCCGACGATCCCCTCCATGAGAATGGTGCGCCGCGCTGCGATGGGCTCCAGGGCGTGTGCCTCGGCGGCCCCGAAGACGAGATCGCCCTTGGCGCGCAGCTCGAGGAGGTCGCTCGCCTGGGTGCGCAGCAACACCCGGTCCCCGGGCTCGAGCGGCGTGGTGGTGGCGG
>JALSGW010000368.1 GCA_026982585.1 Alphaproteobacteria bacterium
ATGTTCTTCACATAATCCGCATGCCCGGGACAATCCACATGCGCATAATGACGCTTCTCCGTCTCATACTCCACATGCGCCGTGTTGATCGTGATCCCACGCGCCTTCTCCTCCGGCGCCTTGTCGATCTGATCATAACTCGTATACTGAGCCCGACCCTCCTCCGCCAACACCTTCGTAATCGCCGCCGTCAACGTCGTCTTCCCATGATCCACATGACCAATCGTCCCAATATTCACATGCGGCTTCGTCCGCTCAAACTTCGCCTTGGCCATGGGGCGGGCTCCATCCTCAAGAGGGTTGCGTACCGTCGTTCGGGCGCCGCCAAACCGGCGGCCGAAGTGGAGCGGGTGAGGGGAATCGAACCCCCACGGCCAGCTTGGAAGGCTGGTGCTCTACCATTGAGCTACACCCGCCCGCGTGCTAGCCGCTGCGGCGGTTGGTGGAGGGGGTAGGATTCGAACCTACGTAGGCATACGCCGGCAGATTTACAGTCTGCTGCCTTTGACCGCTCGGCCACCCCTCCAAAGCGCTCCGCCGCAAGCGGATCGCGCGCGGAATATGGCCTTTGGGAACCGGATGTCAACGGCCCGATGAGCCCCCGATCGTCCGACAAACCCATGAACCGCAAGCCGAAAAAGCCCGCCCCCGGACGCGCCGGCGGGGACCGCCGGGCGGAGCCGCCGGCCGCCGAGAGCAACGGCCATTTCTGGCTGTACGGCCACCACGCGGTCGCCGCCGCCCTCAAGAACCCGCGCCGCAGCTGCCATCTCCTGCTCGCCACCCGCCAGGGGCTCGAGCGCCTCGGCGATGCCGCCCGGCGCCGGGGTGTGGAGATCCGGATCACCGATCCCCGGGAGATCGGCCGGGTGGTGCCGCAGGGGGCGGTCCACCAGGGGGTCGCCCTCAAGGTGGCGCCGCTTCAGCCTCGCCCCCTCGAGCGGGTGCTCGCCGTCCAGGGTGCCGAGAGCCTGTTTTTGATGCTCGACCAGATCACCGATCCCCGCAATGTGGGAGCGATCCTGCGCACCGCGCTGGCGCTCGGGGTGCAGGCGGTGATCGTCCAGGAGCGGCGCAGCGGCGAGCTCAACGCCGCCTGTGCCCGGGCCGCCGCCGGTGCCCTGGACATCATCCCCATCGTCGCGGTCACCAACCTCGCCCGCACCATCGTGCGGCTCAAGGAAGCCGGCTATCGTGTCACCGGCCTCCAGGCCCAGGCCCCGATCCCGGTGGAGGAGCTGCCCTACGTGCCCCGCAGGCTTCTCGTGTTCGGCAGCGAGGGCGCCGGCATGCGGCGGCTCGTGAGCGAGGGCTGCGACGAGCTCGCCCGCATCCACATGACGCCGCACATGGAGAGCCTCAACGTCTCGGTGGCCTGCGGCATCGCCCTTTACGTCCTCAAGCGGGTGGTGGCGCGGCGCACCCCGCCCACCGACGCCGCCCTCTCGTGAGCCCGCGCAAAGGTGGGCCGGGCGCGGGCCGGGCAGATGCGGCCGGCCGGGGCGGAGAGGCGGGATGCGGCGATAAGCGGGAGGCTGTGGTGACGGTGTTCGAGCTCACCACCCATCCGGGGCTCGAGGATCTGGCCTGGGCCGAGGTGCGGGAGCGGCTCGCCTCGGCGGGATGGGAAGCCGAGCTCCTTCCCGCCCCGCTGCGCGGCCGGGTGCGGTTTCGGGTGGCGGCCGGAGAGGAGGTTGCGGAAGACGTGCTGGCCCGCCTGCGCACCCTCCGCTCGGCCCATCACCTGCTGCGCCCGCTGCTCGAGCTCGAGCTGCCGACAGAGGATCCGCTCGGGGCTTTGGACCGCGCTCTTCGGGAGGTGACCATCCCGGGGCTCGACCCCTCCACCCCCTTCCGCATCACCGCCCAGCGCAGCGGCAGCCATCCCTTCACCAGCCAGGACCTCGCCCGGGTGGCCGGGGCGGCGGTGCAGGCGCGAAGCGGCGCGCCGGTGGATCTCGAATCCTTCGCGGTGGAGGTGCGGGTGGACGTCAAGGACCGGCTCGCCCTGGTCGCGGTGCAGCTCACCCGCACACCCCTCACCCATCGCTACGCCGGGCTCGATCGGCCCCGGGTGGCGCTCAAGGCGGACATCGCCTATGCGCTGCTGCGGCTGCTCGGCCGCCCGCGGCCCGGAGCCCGGCTCCTGGATCCCTTCTGCGGCTCCGGCACCATCCTGCTCGAGGCGGGGGCGCTGTGGCGACGGGTGGAGCTCTGGGGCCTCGACCGCGATCCCCGTGCGGCCCGGAGCGCCCGTTCCAACCTCTGCCGGCTGGGACTGGGCGCGCGCGCCCGCATCCTGTGCGCGGACGCCCTCGCCGCCCGCCGCCATCTGCCGGAACGGAGCTTCGCCCGCATCGCCACCAACCCGCCCTACGGCCGCCGACTCGGGCGCGAGCTCCATTTCTTCCGCTTCTACCGGGACTGGCTCGCGCAAGCGGACGCGCTCCTCGAGCCCGAGGGCCGCATCGGCATCCTGGTGCGCAAGCGCGACGCCTTCCGGGCGGCGGTGGAGGACCAAGGAGTGTTCCGCATCCGGCACGTACGCGTCATCGATGCGAGCGGTCTGTTCGTGGGCCTTTTCATCCTCAGCCGCGACCGCGAGCGCCGGCAGCCGCTCCCTTAGGTGGTCTCCAGCCGCACCGGCTCCCGGTCGCGGCCGATCTGGCGGATGTCGTAGGGCGTGGTCTGGTACATCTCGTTGATCCAGTTGCCGAACAGCAGGTGGGCGTAGGCGCGCCAGCAGTTGCGCGGCGTCTTCTCCGGATCGTCGTCGGGATAGTAGTTGATGGGGAGGTTGACGTCGCGCCGGCGGCGGAGGTCCCGCTGGTACTCCTCATGCAGTGTAAAGGTATCGTATTCGAGGTGGTTGAACATGTACATCGCCCGGTAGCGGGGTTCGTAGAGCAGGCACAGGCCGGCGGCGTTGGAGACCACCAGCACCTCGAGCTCCCCGTTGTCGGGCAGGTCCTCGATGCGGGTCTCGGTGTGGCGGGAGACCGGCACCAGGAAGTAGTCGTCGAAGCCCCGCACGAGCGGGTTGCGGCGCGCGTCCTCGGTCTCCGTCACATAGTGGACGTAGATGCCGAACCGTTTGCAGGGCAGCACGTGCTTGGGCACCCGGTGGAAGTGGTAGAGGGCGGCCTGCGCCCCCCAGCAGATGAAACAGCTGGAATGAACGTGGGTGCGCGACCAGTCGAAGATGTGGGTGAGCTCCTGCCAGTAGCGCACCTCCTCGAAGGGCAGGTGTTCGACCGGGGCGCCGGTGACGATGAGTCCGTCGAATTTGCGGTCCCGCACCTCCTCCCAGGTGCGGTAGAAGGCCTGCAGGTGGGATTCGGGGACCGTGCGCGGCCGGTAGCTGGAGGTGGTGAGCAGGGTCAGCTCCACCTGCAGGGGGGTGGCGCCGAGCAGGCGCGCGAGCTGCACCTCGGTCTTGCGCTTCTCCGGCATGAGGTTGAGGAGCGCGATCTCCATCGGACGGATGTCCTGGCGAAGCGCCTCCTCCTCGCCGATGACGCGCACGCCCTCGGCCTTGAGCTGCTCGGCTGCGGGAAGGTCGTTGGGGATCTTGATGGGCATTCGGGTCCTCCGAGCTCCCGACCGGCGCGGCCGGGTCTCGGAAGCCCGACCTTTTAGCAGCTTGTTTTACGTGGCCGCAAGCCGGTCGGCACAAATCACCACGGCCCCAAAAGGGAGCAGCCCTCTCGTAGGGGAGCTGACGCGAAAGTCAAGCTCTCGAGGCTTCGGGCGGGCGCCACCCCCTTGCGCAACGGGGCGGTCGGCTGCAGGCTGAGCGCGCTCCGCTTCGCGCATCCGTCCGGGGAGCTCGCCGATGGATCTCTCCGCCATCACCACCCTCACCTTCGACTGCTACGGCACCCTGATCGACTGGGAGCGGGGCATCGTGCAGGCCCTTTCGCCCTGGCTGGCCCGCCACGGGCGGCGGGTGGAGCCGGAAGCCCTGCTCGCGCTGTTCGCCCGCTTCGAGACCGAGGAGCAGCAGCGGGCGCCGGGGCTCGCCTATCCCGACATTCTCGCGCGGGTGATGGGGCGCATCGGGGAGGCTTTGGGAGTGGACGTGGAGGATGCGGATCTGCAGGCCTTCGGCGCATCGGTGGGCGATTGGCCGCCGTTTCCCGACAGCGCCGCGGCGCTCGGAAGGCTCGCACGGCGCTTTCGGCTGGTGGTCCTCTCCAACGTCGACCGCGAAAGTTTCGCCCGCTCGAAGGCCAAGCTCAAGGTGGTGTTCCACCGGGTGTTCACCGCCGAGGACATCGGCGCCTACAAGCCGGATCCGCGCACCTTCGCCCACATGCTGGAAGCCCTGGCCCGGGAGGGTACCGCCAGGGACCGCATCCTGCACGTCGCCCAGAGCCTCTACCACGACATCCTGCCGGCCCAGCGGGCCGGGCTGCGCACCTGCTGGATCGACCGCCGCGAGGGCCGCGCAGGCGGCGCCACCCCCGATCCGTCGGCCCCGGTGACACCGGATCTGCGCTTTTCGAGTCTCCAGGCCTTCGCCGACTTCGCCCTCTGAGCCAAGGCCGCCCTTTACAGCTCCACCGCCACCCGCGAGCGCGCCTCCTCCCAGCGCCGCTCCGGCGGCACCACGAACAGGAGGTCGGGATCGGCGTCCACCACGTCCCAGTCGCCGCGGGCGAGCTCCGCCTCGAGTTGTCCGGGCGCCCAGCCCGCATAGCCCACGAGGGCCAGATAGGCCTCGGGACCGCGCCCGGCGGCGATGTCGACCAGCACCCGCGGATCGCCGGAAAGCGCGATTCCCTCGCGCACGAGCCGGGTATCGACGCCGCGATACTCGGGGGTGTGGAGGACGAAGCCCAGTTCGGGGGACACCGGGCCGCCGAAGGCGAGCGCGATCTCCCCGCGCGCGTCTTGGGTCGGAAGGCCCATGCGGGCGAGCAGTACGCGGGCCGGCACCCGACCGATCGGGCGGTTGATCACCAGACCGAAGGCGCCGTCGGCGTCGTGGCTCAACACCAGCACCACGGTGCGCCGGAAGTTCGGATCCCGGAGCTCCTCCGAGGCGACCAGCAGCCGGTGAGCGAGGGACGGGCTTCCGTCCGGCAGCATCCGGGGCGCACCGCCGCCGTCCACCGCCGGGCGAAGCAGCGCGAGACCGAGCACCGCAAGGACCGTCTTCCACATCATCCACCTCCCCTTCGCCGCCGATCCCGAGCGACGCTGCGCCGCTAGGGCAACCGGCGCACCCGCACATAGCTGCCGGGCGCATCCTCGAGCGGCGGCAGCACGCCGCGTTCGGGATGCCGGGCGGCCAGGCGCGGACCGGAGCGCCGGCGGATCCACCCGGCCCAATCCGCCCACCAGGATCCCTCACAGCGCTCCGCCCGGCGCAGCCACGCCTCCGGATCCGCGGGCCGCCCCCGCGCCCGCCAATATCCGTAGCGGGCTCCCTGTGGGGGATGGATCACGCCGGCCACATGTCCCGAGCCGGCGAGGACGAAGCGCAGCGGCCCGCCGAACAGGCGCGCGCCGGCATAGACGCTGCGCCAGGGCGCGATGTGGTCCTCCCGGGTCGCCAGCACGTAGCACGGCACGCGGATGCGCCGCAGATCGAGCCGCTCGCCCAAGAGCTCGAGCCCTCCCGGTCGAACCAGACGGTTCTCGAGGTAGAGCCGGCGCAGATAGAAGCTGTGCATCATCGCCGGCATGTGGGTGCCGTCCGCGTTCCAGTAGAGGAGATCATAGGCTCTGGGCGGCAGGCCGAGCAGATAGCGATCGATGGCGAAGCTCCAGATGAGGTCCACGTCGCGCAGCAGGCTGAAGACGGTTTGCATATAGGCGGCATGGAGATAGCCGTGGCGGTTCATGTGCTGCTCGAGCCGCTCGAGCTGGGCGTCGTCGATGAACACCCCGAGGTCCCCGGGATCGCTGAAGTCGGTCAGCGCGGTGAGCAGGGTGGCGGTGCGCACCCGCTCCTCCTCCCGGGCCGCGAGCCAGGCGAGCAGGCAGGCCACGAGCGTGCCGCCGATGCAGTAGCCGAGCACATGCGCCCTTCCCTCGCCGGTCTGGACCCGCACCGCGTCCAGCGCCGCAAGCAGGCCCTCGCGCAGATAGTCCTCGAAGCCCACCTGGCGCAGCTCGGCGTCGGGGTTCACCCAGGAGATGAGGAACACGCTCAGTTCCTGGGCGAGGGCGAAACGCACGAAGCTGTTGTGGGCGCGCAGGTCGAGCACGTAGAATTTGTTGATCCAGGGCGGCACGATGAGGAGCGGGGTGCGGTGGGCGCGGGGGGTGGTGGGCGCATAGTGGATCAGTTCGATCAGGCGGTTGCGCAACACCACCTTGCCCGGCGTGGCGGCGAGATCGCGGCCGAGGGCGAAGGCCCGCTCGTCGTTGGTGCGGATGTGCAGCCGTCCCCCACCGCGGGCGAGGTCCTCGACCAGCTGCGCGAGCCCCGCCAGCAGCGACCGCCCCCGGGTCTGCTGGGCGCGGCGCAGCACCACCGGGTTGGTGGCGGGAAAATTGGACGGCGCGATGGCGTTCAGATAGAGACGCAGATAGAAGCCGAGCTTGCGGCGGTCCTGCGGCTCGAGGTCGGGGAGGTCCCGGTAGAGCTCCTGGATGCGATGGACGGTGCGGGCGTATGCCTCGGCGAGCAGAAGGAAGGGAGGCTCGCGCCAGGCGGAGTCGCGAAAACGCCGGTCGATGCGGCCGGGGTCGAACCCGTCCGGATCCTCGGACGCGGCCCTGCGGGCGGCGGCGCTCAGATCCTCGAGCCAGCCCTGTTGAACCCTGATCAGCCGTTCGGGCATGGCGGCGAGCCGGGCGTTGGCGAGGCGAAAGACCCGGGCGATGTCCTCGGGATCGGGAAGCGGCAGGTCCCCTTCCCCGCATGCGCCTGCCGCAAGAGCGGCCCCAAGTCTCCGGCACTCCCGCTCCAGACGCGCGTGCAGCTCTTCCAGCGCGGGCATCTCCCCGGATGGGTGTGCCGCCATCGTCCTCCCTCCTCGCGCTACCCGAATGCCGCCCTCCCCGATCCACATAGCGTGGGCGGGCGCGACATCACCACCCGGCGAGTGGGGATGCGGTGAGCGCCGGTGTGCTGGCCCTGGTGCTGCTGGCGGCGCTGCTGCATGCGGCGTGGAACGCGCTGGTCAAGGCGGGCGAGGATCCCTTCGTGCGGCTTGCGGTGGTCAATCTCACCATCGCCCTTCTGGCGCTGCCCTTCGCCCTCGCGCTCTCCCCGCCACCGGGGGCGGCCTGGCCCTGGCTGCTCGCCTCGGTGGCCGCGCACACGGTCTACTATGTCACCCTGGCCCGCGGCTATGCGGAAGGGGATCTGAGCCAGGTCTATCCCATCGCCCGGGGGCTGGCCCCGCCGCTCGTCGCCCTGTTCGCGCTGGTGATCGCCGGCGAGCGGCCGAGTCTGGTGGGGATGATCGGCATTCTCCTGGTGGGAGCCGGTGTGGTGGCGCTCGCCCTGGACGGACCGGCAACGCGGCGTCCCCGGGCGGTGGCGAGTGCCGTGCTGTGTGCCGTGGCGATCGCCCTCTATACGGTGTTCGACGGCCTCGGGGTGCGGGCATCGCCTCATCCCGGCTCCTACATCGCCTGGCTGTTTCTGCTCGAGCCCTTTGTATTCGCGGCCTGGGTGTTCGCGCGACGCGGTTTTGGCATCGGCGCACGCGGTCTGCGGGCGGCGGCGCTGGGTGGACTGTTGTCCGGGATCGCCTACGCCCTGGTCATCTTCGCCATGAGCCTCGCTCCCATGGCCTATGTGTCGGCGCTCAGGGAGACCAGTGTGGTGATGGCGGCGGCGATCGGGGTATGGCTGCTGCGGGAGACCATGGGTGTGCGGCGAATCCTCTCGGCTGCGCTGGTGGCGGCGGGGATCCTGCTGGTCCGTATCGGCGGATAGCGCCGAGGCCGGCTGCAAAACGCCGCCGCACCCTTCTCTTCTGATGTGCGGCCGCATCTGCTAGCGGGGCGAAGCCTTTGGAGGAGTCGGGCGATGCTGCGGGACCGTATCGAGGCCAAATGGATCGAGGCCTTCGCCAAGACCTTCCGGCTGTGCCGGGTGGAGCGGGGCGAGCCGGTGGCGATCCTCTCCGAGACCCAGTCGCGCAGCCTCAACGTGCATCTCGCGGAACTCGCCCTGATCGGGCTCGGCGCACGTCCCTTCCACATCGTGCTGCCCACGCCGCCCCAGCCCGCACCGGTGCCGATCCGGTCCACCGGCGCCTCGGCGGCGCTCGCGGGCCACCCCGCCGCGCTCGCCGCCCTCAAGGCGGCCGGGCTTGTGGTGGACCTGACGGTGGAGGGGCTTTTGCACAGTCCCGAGCTCAAGCCGATTCTGGAAGCGGGTGCGCGGGTCTTGATGATCTCCAACGAACATCCCGATGCCCTCGAGCGCCTGGTTCCGGACCCGGACCTCGCCCCCAAGGTCAAGACCGCCGTCGCCTGGTGCCGGCAGGCCCGCACCATGACCGTGACCTCGCGCGCCGGGACGGAGCTTTGCATCGACCTCGAGGGCGCGGTCACCGTGGGGGTGTGGGGCTGGTGCGATCGGCCGGGCACGGTCGCCCACTGGCCGGGCGGGGTGGTGGTCAGCTTTCCCCGCGCGGGCAGCGTGAACGGCCGGCTGGTGCTGGACCGGGGCGACCTCAACCTGACCTTCAAGCGCTACCTGGAAAGCCCCGTGGTGCTCTGCCTTGAGGACGACTTCGTGGTGGAGATCGAGGGTGAAGGGACGGACGGCGAGCTCATGCGCCGTTATTTCGCCGCCTGGGGCGAGCGGGAGGCCTATGCGGTGAGCCACGTCGGCTTCGGCATGAACCCCAAGGCCCGCTACGAGGCGCTGGCGATGTACGACCGCCGCGATACCAACGGCACCGAACTGCGCGCCTTCGCCGGCAACTTCCTGTTCTCCACCGGCGCCAACGAGTTCGCGGGCCGCTACACCCTCGGGCACTTCGACCTGCCGGTGCGCGGCTGCACCATCCGGCTCGACGACCGGCCGGTGGTGGTGGAAGGGGAGCTTGTGGAGGAGCTCCGTTGAGCGCGACCGTCGCCGCCATCGAACGCGGCGGGGGACCGCCGCTGGTGTTCCTCCACGGCCTCGGCGGAAGCGCCCGGAGCTTCGCCCGCGAGGTCGCCTGTTTCGCTGGCCGCTATCGGGTGCTCGCCTGGGACATGCCGGGCTACGGCGAATCCGCCCCCATCGACCCGCCTGCCACCATGGGCGCCTACGCGGAGCGGCTTGCCGCCTGGCTCGCCGGGCGGGGGGTGGAG
>JALSGW010000369.1 GCA_026982585.1 Alphaproteobacteria bacterium
GTGGATCCGGCCTTCTGGTTGCTGGTTCCGGCCTTTCTGGGCCTGCTCGGCTTCTTCGAGCCCTGTTCGCTCGGGGCGAGTCTGCTCGCGCTGCGACATCTGGACGGCAAGGGACGGGCCCAGATGATCTCCGAACTCGTGGTCTTCGTCGCCACGCGCACGGCGGCGCTGGGGCTGCTCGGTGCGGCCGCGGCGTTGATCGGCCAGGCCTTCACCGGCTTCCAGCAGGGCATGTGGGTGGTGCTGGGTGCGCTCTACGTGCTGCTCGGCGTCCTGCTGCTTGCGGGACGGACGGATCTCGCCGCCCGCCTCGTGCCTCTCTCTGGGCCGCGCTGGCAGGGGCGCAGGGGCGCGGCGATGCTCGGCCTCGCCCTCGGCCTCGGCATGCCCGCCTGTGCGGCACCGCTTCTCTTCGCGCTCTTCGGTCTCGCCGCAAGCCAGGGGGCATCGGGCTGGGAGATGGCCTATGGGGCCGTCTCGCTCGCCGCCTTCGGCTTCTTCCTCTCCGCGCCGTTGTTGCTGGCGGCGCTCTGGCCTCCATTGCGACGGCTCATGGAGCGGGCGGTAAGCTGGGCCGCGGGCGCCTCGAAGGCGGCCGGCGGGGTGCTCGTGGCGGTCGGCCTCTGGTCGATCGCCATGGGCTTTCTCGTCAATCTCGAGAACTGGGCCTGATTCCGGCGACGCTCTCAGCACGGGTCAGCCGAAGCGGGCCGGGCCCATCACCAGGTCCGGCAGCCAGGTGGCGATGCCCGGAAACAGGTAGAGCAGGGCGATGCCGAGCAGCATCAGCAGCATGAAGGGCAGCGCCCCCTTGAGCACGCGCACGAGCGGCACCTCGGGGGCGATGGAGTTGATGACGTAGAGATTGAGCCCGACCGGCGGGGTGATCAGGCCGATCTCCATGTTGATCGTGAACATCACCGCGAACCAGTAGGGATCGAAGCCCGCCTGGGTGACGATGGGCAGGAGAATGGGGGCGGTCATCAGGATCACCGCCACCGGCGGCAGGAAGAATCCGGCCACGAGCAAAAACAGATTGATCACCACCATGAGCAGCCAGGGCGGCAGCTGGAGGTCGGCGATCGCCTGGGCCACGCTCTGGGTGACGAACAGGCTCGAGAGCATGAAGGAGAAGAGGCCGGAGGCGGCGATGATCATCATGATCATCACCGATTCCCGGGTCGAATCCCGAAGGATCCGCCACAGCCGGGCGGGATCGCGGATGCGGTAGACCAGCACCACCAGGAGCAGGCACAGCGCCGCCCCCACGCCGGCGGCTTCCGAGGGGGTGGCGATGCCGCCGTAGAGCACGAACAGCACGCCCAACACCACCGCCAGGAAGGGCAACACCCGCGGCAGGATCTCGAGTTTCTCGCGCAGGCTGAAGGGGGTTTTGCGGCTGCGGAACCGCCAACCCCGCCGCCAGCTGGCGTACAGCGACCAGACCATGAACAGGCCGGTGAGCATGAGCCCGGGCAGGATGCCGGCGAGGAAGAGGCGGCCGATCGAGGTCTCGGTGGCGATGCCGTAGACGATCATGGTCACGCTGGGCGGAATCAGGATGCCCAGCGTGCCGCCGGCGGCGATCACCCCGGTCGCCACCTCGTCCGGAACCCCGCGCTGGCGCATCTCGGGGATGCCCATCTTGCCGATGGCGGCGCAGGTGGCGGGGGAGGAGCCGGAGAGGGCGGCGAAGGTGGCGCAGGCGCCGATGTTGGCGATGACGATGCCGCCCGGCACCCGCCACAGCCAGCGGTCGAGCGCCGCATAGAGGTCCGCACCGGCGGGCGAGCTCGCCACCGCCGCCCCCATGAGGATGAACATCGGAATCGAGACAAGCGCGAACTCGTTGATGGTGGCGAAGAAGGTCTCGGCGAGGATGGAGAGACTGTCCGGCCCCTCGAAGCCGACCAGGAACAGGATCGCGGTCAGCGCCAGGGCGAAGGCGATGGGAAGGCCGGTGGCGAGCAACAGGATCGTCACCAGCCCGACCAGAAGGCCGATCTCGAGCGGACTCACCTCAACCCTCCTCCCCCTGCGCGCCGGCCAACCGCACCAGCAGCTCGGCCAGATACTGGAGGGTCAAAAGTCCGCTTCCCAACAACAGCGGCAGCGTCGGAATCCACAGCGGCAGCGCCCACACCGTCTCGGTGGTCCAGCCCTCCCGCCACACCTCGAGCCAGTAGAGGGCGGATTGCCAGAACAACACCGCACAGAAGGCGAGGCCGAGGAGATCGGCCAGGACCCCGAGCCCGAGGCGCATGCGGCCGCCCAGAAGCTGCGGCAGCAGCTCCACCGCCACATGACCGCGCAGCGCCAGCACATAGGGGCTGCCGAGGAAGGTGGCGGCGATGAGCGCGTAGGTGACGAACTCGGTCTGCCAGATGGTGGAACGGCCGAGACCATACCGCCAGACCACCATCTGCGTCACCACCAGCACCGCCGCCGCCACCAGGCCCGCGGCGAACACCCCGAAGGCGAGCGACAGGGTGCGCACGAAACGATAGAAGGCCTTCATGGAAGGGGCGCCGGCGGGGGCGGGGATGTCCGCCCCCACGGTCTCGATACTACTCGACGGAGAGCGCGAGGTCGATCAGCTTGGCCCCGCCCTCCACCTTCTCGGCGAAGGTCTTGTAGGCGCTCTCCCGCGCCACCGCGAGCCAGGCCTCGAACTCGGCGTCGGTCATCTCCACCACCTCGACGCCCGCTTCCTTGAACACCCGGATCATGTTCTCGTCGAGCTCCTTGGCCTTTTCGAAGAAGTAGGCCTCCGCCTTCTCCCCCGCGGCCAGGAGCGCCGCCCGCTGTTCGTCGTTGAGCTTCATCCAGGTCTTCTTGGACATCAGCACGGGCTCGTACATGAACCAGAGGGCGTTCTTGCCCGGCGCCGTCAGGCAGCGCACCACCTCATAGAGACGATAGGAGACGAAGCTCGCGGAACTGGTGTTCGCCGCATCCAGCACCCCCTGCTGGATGGCGGTGTAGATCTCGGAGCTCGGCATGGAGGCGATGGAGGCGCCGGCGGCCGCCAGCATTTCCTCGAACATCGGCCCCGCGGCGCGCATCACCAGCCCCTGGACGGTCTCGGGACCGCGGATGCACTCTTTGGTGGAGGCGAAGGCGCCGGCAAGCCAGGCATCGGCCAGCACCACCACCCCGGCGTCGTCGATGATCTTCTTGATCTCCTCCATGAACGGCGAATCGTTGAGCCGTGCGGCGCGCTCGTGGTTGCGCACGAGCCCCGGCATCAGGGTGGCGCTGAACTGGGGATGGCGGCCGGAGGCGTAGTCGAGCGGAAAGGCCGAGATGTCCAGCTGGCCCTTGACCATCGCGCCCCACTGTTCGCGGGGCTTGAAGAGGGACTTGGCCGGATAGACCTGGATCTTCAGGCCGACGTCGGCGGCCTCCACCTCCCGCTTGATGATCTGCAGCATTTCATCGCGCACATCCCCGGCCGGCCACTGATGCGACGCCTTGAGGGTGAGCGTCTGGGCCGCCGCGGCGGACGAGGCCAGGACAAGGGCGGCAACAGCGACTCGGAACATGACCTCCCCTCCTTATCCGTATGACAGGTGGGCCCGCATTATCCCGTGCCACAGGCTCTGACAAGCCCGCGGGGATGGAGATCGGGCGACCCCATCCGCAGCATGCGCGAATGCCCGGCCCGGAGCTGCGGCCGACGCATCGCAACACTGTGAGCCTCAAGGGGCTTTGCGGGACTGGTCGAGCGCCCGGCTTCCACCTATATGGCGCAGTGCAGCAGGGCGGTGGTTCTGGGCCGTCCTGCCTGGTCGCCAGACGACCAGCTCCGGACGCAAGGTCCGGGGTGGAGGGGGTCCGGCAAGGCCTCCTCACTCCCAGACGTTCAGCCTCCCTGATCTCCTTGGCCGGGTCTTCGGACCCGGTCTTTTTTTGGCGCCTGGGCGAAGGCCCGCGCCCGCAAGCGTTCGGCGGCAATCCGGAAGGGATGCCGGACTCCCACATGCGCGCGCGGGCGTTCCGGCTGCCGCTCCTCTCGGCGCCCTCTCGAGCGCCCAAGCTCACATGAAGAGAGGTTCGTCCTCGAGGCCGCGGTAGAGCTCCGCGACCGAGGCGGCATAACCGTTGAAGAGCTGCGTGGGCACCCGGTCGTCGCCGCCGAGCATGCGCTCGAAACGCTGGCTCCAGCGCGGATGGGGCACCTCGGGGTTGACGTTGGCCCAAAAACCGTACTCGTGGCCCGCCACGGTGGACCAGAAGGTCTTGGGACGCTCGGCGGTGAAGGTGAAGCGGACGATGGATTTGACCGATTTGAAGCCGTACTTCCAAGGTACCACCAGCCTGAGCGGCGCGCCGTTCTGGGGCGGCAGGGGCTTGCCGTAGAGGCCGGTTGCGAGAAAGGCGAGCTCGTGTGCGGCCTCCTCGAGGGTGAGGGCCTCCACATAGGGCCAGGGATACCAGGACTGGCGCTGTCCTGCCGCCACCTCCGGCAGCAGGAAGCTCTCCATGCGCACATAGCGGGCGGCGGCAAGCGGCTGCACCAGATCCAAGAACGCCCGGAAGGGAAAGCCGGTCCAGGGCACCGCGATCGCCCAGGCCTCCACGCAGCGGTGGCGATAGAGCCGCTCCTCGAGCGGCAGCCTGCGGATGAGATCCTCCACCTCCCATTCCCGCGGCCGCTCCACCAGACCGTCCACGCGCAGGCGCCAGGGCTTGAGCGGCAGGGCCTGGGCGTCCTTCCAGATCCGCTTGTGGGCGCCGAATTCGTAGAAGTTGTTGTAGGTGGTGGCCCAGCGCTCGTCGGTCAGGGGACGGTCGAGGGTATAGCGGGGGTTGCGCGGGGCCGGATAGAGATCCGCGGCCACCGGCGTCGGGCCGCTTGGCGACCCGCCGCCCACATCCTCGGTCCCTCTGAGCCAGGAATCGAAGAAGAACAGCGGCGCGGCACCGGCGGTGCGCAAGAGCCGCCTGCGGCTCCAGTAGACCTCCTCCGGGGCCGCGAGACGCTCCGGAAGCTCCCAGCCGCGCCGGCTTCGCACGAACATGGCACCCTCCTCGCCGCTCGCATCGCAATGTCGCAGGTTCGATACGACTTTAGCGTCGGGCGGCTCGGGCGCCCAGTCACGACTGCGAGACGGACGGCGGGAGCTCGCGGAGGACGGCGGCGCGAAGGGCCTCGGGCCGGGCCAGCCGCTCGAGCTCGACGTGGTACTGCACCAGGAAAAAGCGCAGATTGTTGACCACGTGCTCGCGGTCGTGCTCGCGCAGGTTGGTGTGGATCGGCAGCAACTCGAACACCGCCTCGCCGCAGGCATAACCGACCATGTGCACCGGCCGCGGCTGGGCCAGATTGGCGCGCTCGAGGCGCCGGTTGAGCGCCTCGAGACGATCCTCCCAGTCGCGCCGGTGGGCCGGGATCGGATAGCGCAGCAGCGCGCCGCGGGCGAGCCGGGTGAGAAGCTCCGGCAGCGGCGCCTCGGGCACCTCCCGCCGGCGCAGGTAGATCTGGGTGACCTCGCACACATCCGCGAGCACCGCCGCGTAGGACTCCCAGCGGCAGTAGTCGAGCGCGTCCCTGAAGCGCTCGTCCTCGAACAGCTTGATCCACATCACGCCGGCACGGGCGCGGCAATAGTCGAGGGTCGCCTTCTGGGAGATGAAGGCGCTGTGGGCGGCGATGAACTCGCCGAGGCCGTCGAGGTCGTGGATCGGGGCCTTGGGCTTGGGCTGGAACAAGTCGCGCAGCCAGGCGAGCATGGCACACCTCCACCCTGCGACATCCGACCGCATAGCCCGAGCCCACCCTCGGGCAAGGGGAAGGATGACGGATTGCCGCAGCCGCCACGACTCCGGAAGCCAAGCTTGGCACAAGGATCCTACCGTCGCCGCCGGGGACGGCGCGGCCGGCGGCAAGGAGAGGAGGCTCCGGGCCGGTTTCGGCGCGGTGCGCCGGATCGAGCCGGGCAGCGGAAGGGAGATGCGCGATGACGGAACCCGGTCGCATGGTGGAATACTGGGTGAAAACCCGGAATCTCCTGTGGATCACGATGATCCTGTGGGTGTTCTTCAGCTTCGTGATCCATTTCTTCGTCAATGCGCTCAATCAGATCACGTTCCTCGGCTTTCCCCTCGGCTTCTACATGGCGGCGCAGGGGTCGCTGATCGCCTTCGTGTTGATCATCTTCTTCTACGCCCATCGTCAGAACAAGATCGACGAAGAGTTCGGCGTGGCCGAGGACTAAGGGAGGCGGATCATGGCCCAGGAACGAGACGTTTTCGTCGCCAATCTCGGTAGGATCTACGGGATCTATACCGGCGGCTTCCTCGGCTTCGTCATTGTGCTGGCCATTCTGGAGCAGCTGGGGGTTCCCGACCGCATCATCGGATATCTATTCGTATTCCTGACGTTGGCGGTCTATGCCGGCATCGGCATTCTTTCGCGCACCATGCGCATTTCCGAATACTATGTGGCGGGACGGCGGGTGCCCGCGGTCTACAACGGCATGGCGACCGCCGCCGACTGGATGTCGGCCGCCTCCTTCATCGCCATGGCGGGCTCGCTCTACCTGCTCGGCTATGACGGGCTCGCCTTCGTGCTCGGTTGGACCGGCGGCTATGTGCTGGTGGCGACCTTCATCGCGCCCTATCTGCGCAAGTTCGGGGCCTATACGGTGCCGGACTTCCTGGCCGCGCGCTACGGCGGCAACCTCGCCCGCTTCATCGGCGTGATGATTCTTTTCATCGTCTCGCTGGTCTATCTCATGGGCCAGCTCAAGGGCACCGGCGTGATCGCCTCGCGGCTGCTCGACATTCCGGTCAACTTCGGCATCTTCGTCGGGCTGTTGGGCATCCTGCTCTGCTCCATGCTCGGCGGCATGCGGGCGGTGACCTGGACCCAGGTGGCGCAGTACATCGTGCTGATCATCGCCTATCTGATCCCGGCGATCCTGATGTCGGCCGAGAAGACCGGGGTGCCGTTCCCGCAGCTCATGTACAGCGAGGCGCTCGCCCGCATCACCGAGCTCGAGCAGCAGTTCGGCGGACCCGGCGGCTATCTCGAGGGGGTGAAGCCGCATGTGACGCCCTTCACCAACTACGACGCGCTCAACTTCTTCGCCCTCATCCTGTCCTTGATGGTCGGTACCGCCGCTCTGCCGCACGTGATCATGCGCTTTTTCACCACCCCCTCGGTGCGGGAGGCGCGGGCGTCGGTGGGCTGGGCGCTGTTCTTCATCTTCCTGCTCTACTTCACGGCGCCGGCCTATGCCGCCTTCGCCAAGCTCGAGATCTTCGAGAACGTGCTCGGCCGCGACATCTCCACCCTCGAGGCGGTCCGCCAGCTGCCGCAGTGGGTGTTCATCTTCGGCGAGTACGGGCTCGTGAAGATCTGCGGTGCGGCGGCCTCGAGCCCGGAGGCGCTGTTCCAGGCCTGCCAGGGGAAGGGGGTGGAGGTGCTCAACTTCGCCAACTTCTCCATCAACCGGGATGTGGTGGTGATCGCCACCCCGGAGATCGCCGGCCTGCCCTATGTGATCGCCGGTCTGGTGGCGGCGGGCGGTCTGGCGGCGGCGCTGTCCACCGCCGACGGGTTGCTGCTCGCGATGGCCAACGCGCTCAGCCACGACATCTACTACAAGATGATCGACCCCACCGCCTCCACCGCGCGGCGGCTGGTGGTGGCGCGGGTGTTGCTGTTCCTGGTGGCGGCGCTCGCGGCCTGGCTGACCATCATCGCCCCGGCCCACATCCTCGCCTTCGTCGCCTGGGCGTTCTCGATCGCCGCCTCGGGCCTGTTCCCGGCGTTGGTGCTCGGGGTGATGTGGAAGCGCTGCAATTCCGCCGGCGCGATCGCGGGCATGTTGGGCGGTTTCGGCGTGACCCTGTTCTACATCATCATGACCCGCTTCGAGCTCATGGAGCCCTGGTTCGGCGTGCGCAACATCTCCGCGGCCCTGTTCGGGATGCCGGTGTCCTTCATCCTCACCTATGTGGTGAGCAAGATGACGCCGGAGCCCTCGCGGGAGATGCAGGAGTTCGTGGAGCAGCTGCGCATCCCCAAGGGCGAGGTGCTGATGGAGGACGCCAAGCGGGCCGACTGAGGCTGGACAGGCGGTCCGTCGGCGCGATGTTGGGGCGGGGCCTTAGGGTCCCGCCCCTTTGCTGTGCGGTGAGGGAGGGTGTCGGCGATGGCCTATCTGCTCGAATACTGGTACTTCCACCTGCCCAACTATGTGATCGCGGCGCTCATCTACACCATGCTCGGCCGGTTCCTCCTCGGCCTGTTCGTCCCCTACGAGTGGGACAATTTCATCTGGCGGTTCTTCTGCCGCATCACCGACCCGGTGCTCGCCGTCACCCGCTGGCTGACCTTCGGCGCCTTGCCCTACGGGCTTCTGCCGCTGATCGCGGTGGTGTGGCTTTTCCTTTTGCGGATCGCCTACTGGATGCTATTATATCGGCTGGGACTCGCCCCCACCGTCGCCGCGGGGTGAGTCCGCATCGGGCGGAAGCGGCGTCCGTGCTGCGGCTGGAGGAAGCGGCGGAGCTCTCGGTGGGCCGGGCGGTGGGCTTCGGTGCCCTCGCCATTTTTGTCACCATGGCCGGTCTGGCCGCCTATCCGGTGGTGGCGTTGCAGACCGGCGCCGGGCTGACGCTGCTCATGGGCGCGGCGCTGGCGGTCAAGGGCTGGCTGGCGCCGCAGCGTTCCTATCGCCGCACCGAGGTGTGGTTGATGCTGGATCCGCGGCCGGCCTGGCCGCCGGAGGTGGCGCAGCGCCTCGTCGGCGGGGCGCTGCAGGCGGTGTTCTACCGCTATGCGCGGCTGGTGGTGGTGTGCGCCTTCGCCCTGTGGGGGGCGAGCCTGCTGTTGCGGCTTGCGGGCTGAGCCGGGGTCCGGGCTTGTGGCGGCGGCCGTCCGGACCGGGAGGGGAGGGTGCTGCGAGCGGGACGGTCGGTCCGGCTCTCCAAGCCGAGAGCCGGTTGATCGGGACGCGCCGGCGGCCCGTGTTGGATTCCCGGACCTGCCTCGCTGCGTCCGGCGCGGTTGCGGTGGCGCTGTTGGCCCGGCCTCTCGTTGGCGCTTTCGTTTTGCTGTCGCGCTCCGGTGTGTTTGTGCGGGGTTTTGGTCGTCCGTGGCCTGGTCTGCGGTCTGCGCGGGCCAGCTCGCGGGCGGGCCGTGCCGGTTGTGCCTTGTTTTGCCTTGTGATGTGTTGTCGTTGTGGTTTTGGTGTGTGTTGTGTGGTGGTTTGTAGTGTTTGTTTTG
>JALSGW010000370.1 GCA_026982585.1 Alphaproteobacteria bacterium
CGCAATCAGCTCCAGAAGGCCTCCCGTGCCCATCAGCACCGACAGCGCCGCCTCGGTGGTACCGCCCGGGCTTGTGACCGCCCGGCGCAGGGCGGCGGGTTCCGCCTCGCTCTCGGCGAGCAGGGCTCCGGCACCGCTCACCGTCTCCCGCGCAAGCCGCATCGCGAGCCCGGCCGGCAGGCCCAAGCGGGTTCCCGCAGCCCCCATCGCCTCCACCAGCAGGAACACATAGGCGGGCCCGCTTCCCGACAGCGCGGTGACCGCGTGCAGGAGATCCTCCCGATCCAGCCAGTGCACGGTGCCGACCGCCTGGAGGAGGGCCTCTGCGCGCCGTCTTCCGTCGCCGTCCACCGCTTCATTGGCGACCAGCACCGAGGTGCCGCGTCCGACGGCGGCGGGGGTGTTCGGCATCGCCCGCACGATCGGTCGTCGGGCGCCGAAGGCCCGCTCGTAGGCGGCAAGCGGCACCCCGGCCGCGACCGATAAGATGAGTCGGGCCCGCGCCGCCAGGGCGGTGCATTCCCCGAGCACCTGGGGCATCACCTGCGGCTTCACCGCCAGCACCAGAGCATCCGGCACGAGCTCCGCCGGCACCTCCGAGGCCGCCGCGTGGAGGCGGACGGCACCCTTGCGGGCCAACTCCGCCCGGCGCCCGGGGTCGGGCTCCACCACATGGAGATCTTCCGCGGCCAGACCCCGCGCAAGCCAACCGCCCATCAGGGCGCCGCCCATCTGGCCGCCCCCGACCAGCACCACCGTGCCGGACAAATCCTCCGCGCTCACGCCTCCCCCTCGGTCTCGAGCAGCGCCGCCATCAGCGCCTCCTCCGGGCTGCGGCCGCCCCAGAGGACGAACTGGAAGGCCGGATAGAAGCGATCGCATTCGCCGGTGGCGATGTCCACCACCTCCTGCAGCAGCTCTCCGGAGGCATGGGCCCCGTCGCGGAACAGCAGGGTGTGGCGGAAGGCGGGGTGGCGTTGCTCGGACCACAGTTCGAAGTGGCCGAGCCAGAGCTTCTCGTTGGCCAAGGCGAGCAGACCGTGGACGGCCCGTATTTTCTTCTGAGGCACCTTGAGGTCGAGCACGCAGGCCACCTGCAGCACCTCGAGGTCGGGATGCCAGCCGAACCAGAGCTTGTAGCCGCACCACTGCCCCGGCACCTCGGCCACCAGCTCCTCGTCGCTGTGCCGGTGGTAAGCCCACTCCTGGGCTGCGGCCAGCTGTTCGACCAGGTCCAGGGGATTCAAGCCGGAATCCGGCGTCTCCGCGCGCACCGACGACACCAAGGTGACCTCCACCGCCCGAAATGCACGACCCTGCGCGCTTGCGCGGCCAGCCTGCCAGAGGAGGGGCTTCGAGACAAGCCACGCGCCGGCGGCATCACCCCGAGGACGCCCCTGAGGAGGCCGGGCCGCTGCCCTCCTCGCCGCCGCGCCGCCGGCTGCCCGCACGGGTGGTCTTGCGCGCCGATGTCGAGGATCGCCTGCGTGCCTCCAAGGCTTTGATCCGTTCCTCCAGGGCCGAGACCCGTTCCGCGAGCCGTTCCTGCTCCTCCCGCGCCCGCGCGAGCATCTCCCGCACCGCGTCGAACTCCTCGCGCGGCACCAGATCCATCTCCACCACGAGCCGTTCGATGCGCTCCCGGATCCGGGTCTCCACCTCCTCCCGCAGCCCGCTCAGGGTGCTGAGCGCCCCGCTCGCCACCCGGGCCAGGTCCTCGAACAGACGGTTGCTGGTCTGCATGGGCTCCTCCTGTGCGGGCCCCTCCGGCAAGCAGCATATCGCCCCGTACCGCCGCCACGACAAGGGTGCAGGCCAGGCCCGGATCCGATACCCGGCGCCGCGCGGGCGATCCCCACCCGCTGGTCCCGCACCCCCGACTGGGCTAGGTTGAGCGCGCCGCGGGCGCCTGCCCGCGCAGGACATCGATCGGGCGGCAGCACCGAGGGATGACGGTGACGGAGGGGCCTTCGCAGGGCCAGACCATCGTCCGTTTCGAGGCGGTGGACAAGAGCTACGACGGCGAGACGCTGGTGGTCCGGGACCTGCATCTCGCGGTGCGGGCGGGGGAGTTCCTGACCCTGCTCGGACCCTCGGGATCCGGCAAGACCACTTGCCTCTTGATGCTGGCCGGCTTCGAGACCGTGACCCGGGGGGAGATCTACCTCAAGGGCCGGCCGCTTTCCGGCGTGCCGCCGCATCGGCGCGGCATCGGCATGGTGTTCCAGAACTACGCCCTGTTCCCGCACATGACGGTGGAGGAGAACCTCGCCTTTCCCCTCGAGGTGCGGCGGCTTTCCCGGGACGCCATCCGCGCCCGGGTGCGGCGCGCGCTCGAGATGGTCCAGCTGGTGGGCTTCGGGAACCGGCGGCCGGGTCAGCTCTCGGGCGGCCAGCAGCAGCGGGTGGCGCTCGCCCGCGCGCTGGTGTTCGAGCCCGAGATCGTGCTCATGGACGAACCGCTCGGCGCGCTCGACAAACAGCTGCGGGAGAACATGCAGATGGAGCTGAAACAGCTCCATCAAAAGCTCGGGGTGACGGTGGTCTACGTCACCCACGACCAGAGCGAAGCGCTCACCCTCTCGGATCGGGTCGCGGTGTTCCACGAGGGGCGCATCCAGCAGCTGGCGCCGCCGCGGGTGCTGTACGAGGAGCCGGAGAACGCCTTCGTCGCCGGTTTCATCGGCGAGAACAACCGGCTCGTCGGGGTGGTGCGGGAGCTCAGGGGCGGTTTGTGCCGGGTCGAGACCCCGCTCGGACCGATCTGGGCCCGGGCGGTGCGCTGCGGTGCGGTGGGGGAGCCCACATTGCTCTCGCTGCGCCCCGAGCGGCTGTTGCTCGAGCCGCCGCACCCGATCGCGAACCGCTGGTGCGCGCGCATCCGGGAGCTGATCTATCACGGCGACCACTGGCGGGTGCGGCTCTGTCACCCGTCCGGGGTGGAGATGATCCTCAAGCTTCCCAACCAGCCGGGTCAGCGCACCCTGGTGGTCGGGGAGGAGGTGGAAGTCGGCTTCGCGGCCGAGGATTGCCGGGCGTTGGACGCGCCGTCCGGCACCGGACCCCCGGTCCCGTCCGGGGAAGGTGCGGAGGCGGCCAGCCTGGTCGGCCGCTAGGAGCGGCACAGGGACGCCGCTGCGATCTTGCCGCGGCTTGTGATCAGGCACGCTCCGCCATGGCGATGCGGAAGGGATCGGCGGGATAGACCCCCAGGATCTCCACCTCCTGGGCGAAGAAGCGCAGCTCCTCGAAGGCCAAGGCGACCGAACGATCCTCGGGATGGCCCATGATGTCGGCGTAGAACTGGGCCTGGGTGAAGCTGCCGTCGATGTAGCTCTCGAGCTTGAGCATGTTCACGCCGTTGGTGGCGAAGCCGCCGAGCGCCTTGTAGAGGGCAGCGGGGACGTTGCGCACCCGGAAGAGGAAGCTGGTGATCACCGGCCCCGATCCGGCCGGCGGGTAGGCGGGCTCCCGTGCCAGCAACAAAAAGCGGGTGGTGTTGTGTTCCGCGTCCTCGATGTCCGAGGCGAGGATCTCGAGCCCGTAGATCTCGGCGGCGAGCTCGGAGGCGATGGCGGCAAGGCTGGGGTCCTTGGCGGCCGCCACCTCCATGGCCGCGCCGGCGGTGTCCGCCACCACCCGCGATCGGTAGCCGTGCCGGCGCAGGAAGGCCCGGCACTGGCCGAGGGCGTGGGTGTGGGAGAGCACCGTGCGCACGGTCTCGAGCCGCGCTCCCGGCACCCCCAGCAGATGGTGGCGCACCCGCAGGAAGCGTTCGCCCACGATGTGCAGGCCGCCGTGGGGCAGGAGATGGTGGACGTCCGCCACCCGGCCGGCGACGGTGTTGTCGACCGGGATCATGGCCAGGCGCGCGCGCCCCTCGCGCACCGCGGCAAACACGTCCTCGAAGGATTCGCAGGCCAGCACCTGATAGTCGGCGAACGCCTCCCGGCACACCAGATGGGAATAGGCGCCGGGATGGCCCTGGAAAGCGATGGTGCGGCGGGGATCGCTCGCGCTCACCGGTCCTTCTCCTCGGCGATCAGCGCCCGCGCCTGCTCGAGGTCCTCCGCCGTGTCCACCCCGAGGGGCACGGTGTCCACGGTGCGCACGCCGATGGTCATGCCCGCCTCGAGCGCCCTCAGCTGCTCGAGCCGCTCGCGGCGCTCGAGCGGGCTCGGCGGCAGCCGGGCGAACCGTTCGAGGGCATCACGGGTGTAGGCGTAGATGCCGATGTGGTGCCAGACCGGCCCGAGCCCGGTGGGCGCGGGGGCCCGGGTGAAGTAGAGCGCACGCCCGAGCTCCGGCCGCTGGGGCAGGAAGCTCACCACCGCCTTGACCACATGCGGGCTGTCCCGGTCGCGGGGATCGGCGCTTTCCGCAACCAGGGTGGCGATGTCGCAGCCGAGCGCGTCCAGGGGCTCGAGCACGTGGCGCAGGATGCGCGGCTCGGCGGTGGGAAGGTCGCCCTGGAAGTTGATCACCCGCCGGTAACGGCGCTCGGGATCGATGCGCGCGAGGGCCTGGAAGATGCGGTCGGTTCCCGAGGGCAGCGACGGCTCGGTGAGCACCGCGCGGCCGCCGTGGCGCTCCACCGCCTCCCGGATGTGGTGTTCGGCACAGGCCACCCACACCGGCCCCACCGCCGCCTCCACCGCCCGGCGCCAGACATGCACGATCATGGGCTCGCCGGCGATGTCCAAAAGCGGCTTGTTGGGCAGCCGTCGCGAGGCCAGCCGCGCCGGGATCAGCACCACCGTCTCGTGCACCGCTCGCCGTCCCTCCCGCTCGGGCGCGAACTTGACCGCGGGCAGCGGGCGCGATACCGAGCGTTCGGGCGCGCTGCCCGCTGTCAGCCGCGGACCATCAGGATACGGGACGCTTCTATGGCACCCTCGCTCGAGACCAACAAGATCGTCGGCTCCATCCTCACCGCCCTCTTGATTGCGGTGGGCTCGGCCAATATCGCCCGCATCCTCTACAAACCGGAGAAGCTCGAGGAGCCGGTGGTGCGCTTCGCCGAGGAGGGAGAGGCCGAGGGGGCGATGGCGGCCGAGGCGGCCGAGCCGGAGGCGCCCGCCGAGGAGGAGCCGATCACCGCGCTGATCGCCCAGGCGGACCTCGACCGCGGCGCCCAGGTGGCGCGCGCCTGCGCCGCCTGCCACAGCCTCGAGAAGGGCGGACCCACCAAGGTGGGGCCCAATCTGTGGGGGGTTGTCGGGCGGCCGGTGGCCTCGGTGGAGGGCTTCTCCTATTCGAGCGCCCTTCAGGGTTTGGGCGGCGTGTGGGACTACGAACGGCTGGATGCCTTCCTCGCCGATCCCAAGGGCTTCGCCCCGGGCAACCGCATGGCCTTTCGCGGCGTGCGCAAGCGCGCGGACCGGGCCGCCCTGATCGCCTATCTCAGGAGCCTCGCCGACGAACCGGCGCCGCTTCCCGAGCGCTGACGTGGATCCGCTGCGCTACCTGCCCCTCGCCTTGGAACTTGCGGATCTGGCCGGGGAGGTGGTGCGCGCCCATTTCCGCACCCCGCTCGATGTCGAGCGCAAGGAGGACGAGAGCCCGGTGACCGCCGCCGACCGCAAGGCGGAGGAGGTGATGCGGCGGCGGCTTGCGGAAGCGGTGCCGGACCACGCGGTGTGGGGCGAGGAATACGCCCATCGCGAGGGCCGCGCGCCCTTCGCCTGGTGTCTCGATCCCATCGACGGCACCAAGGCCTTCATCACCGGCCGTCCCCTGTTCGCGGTGCTGGTGGCGCTGTTGTTCGAGGGCCGTCCGGTGCTCACGGTGGTCGATCAGCCCATCCTCGGCGACCGCTGGACCGCCTGCCGCGGCCACGGGGCCCGTTGGAACGGCCGCCCCATCCGCACGCGGCCCTGTCCGGAGCTGGCGCGGGCGAGCGCCTCGGCCACCAGTCCGGACATGTTCGCAAGCCCAGCCCAAAAGCGCGCCCTCGCCCGAGTCCAGGAACGGGTGGGGCTCAT
This sequence comes from Alphaproteobacteria bacterium, assembly GCA_026982585.1. Classification (GTDB taxonomy): domain Bacteria; phylum Pseudomonadota; class Alphaproteobacteria; order Geminicoccales; family Geminicoccaceae; genus HRBIN39. Next base: position 5,985 of record JALSGW010000370.1, read on the forward strand.
GGTGTGGGGCGGCGATGCGGTGGGCTATGCGCTCATGGCGAGCGGCTTCGTCGACGTGGTGGTGGAGGCGAGCCTCAAGCCTTACGACTATCTGCCGCTCGTGCCGCTGATCGAGGAGGCCGGGGGCCGCATCAGCGACTGGCAGGGGCGTCCGCTCGGGCTGGATTCGGCGGGCGAGGTGGTGGCGGTGGGCGATCCGCGTCTGCACGCGCCGCTTCTCGAGCTGCTGGCCGGCTGAGCGCTCCCGCGCGGCAGGCGCTGCGGGCCTAGGGCTCGACAGGACGCCCGCTCCCGCCTAGAAAAGGCTTTGAATTCGCAAGGCGTGGCCGTCGCCCACGGGGAGGGGGAGGTCCGGGATGAAGTTCAGCGGGGAGTACCGGATCGAGGCGCCGCGCGAGGTGGTCTGGCGGGCGCTCAACGATCCGGAGGTGCTGCGGCAGGCCATCCCCGGGTGCGAGGAGCTGCGCCGGCTCTCCGATCACGAATTCGAGGCCCGGGTGGTGGCCAAGGTGGGCCCCGTCAAGGCCAACTTCTCTGGCCGGGTCCGCCTCGAGGACGTCCAGGCTCCCGAAAGCTACCGGCTTGTCGGCGAGGGCAAGGGCGGCGCCGCCGGCTTCGCCCGGGGCGCGGCGGTGGTGCAGCTCGTGGAGGTGGACTCGGCGGCGACGGTGCTGCGCTACGAGGCGGACGCCGAGGTCGGCGGCAAGCTCGCCCAGATCGGCTCGCGGTTGATCGCCGGCACCGCCAAGAAAATGGCAGACGAGTTCTTCGGCAAGCTCAGCGGGCTGGTGGCCGAACAGGCGGCCGCCCCGGCGCCGGCACGGCCGGCGGCGGAGACGGAGGCGGCGGCTGCCCCGGCTGGAGAAGCGGCTGCCCCGTCTGAGGAAGAAGAGGTGCCGCTCAGCCGCCGTCCCGCCTTCTGGCTGGCGGTGGCGGTGGTGGCGCTGCTGTTGCTGTGGTGGCTTTTCGGTGCGTGATGTGTTTGGGGAGGGACGAAGGGATGGCGCTGGTGACGATGACGGTGAACGGCGAGCGGGTCAGCCGGGAGGTGGAGCCGCGCACCCTGCTCGTCGAATTCCTGCGCTATGAGCTCGGTCTGACCGGCACCCATGTCGGCTGCGACACCAGCCAGTGCGGCTGCTGCGTGGTGCAGATCGACGGGGAATCGGTGAAGTCCTGCACGGTGCTGGCGGTGCAGTGCGACGGCGCCGAGGTGACCACCATCGAGGGACTCGCCCAGAACGGCGAGCTGCATCCCTTGCAGCGGGCGTTCAACGAGCACCACGGGCTGCAGTGCGGTTTCTGCACGCCGGGCATGATCATGAGCGCCCTCGACCTTCTCAAGCGCAATCCCGACCCGAGCGAGCGCGAGGTGCGCGAGTGGCTCGAGGGCAATTTCTGCCGCTGCACGGGCTACCACAACATCGTCAAGGCGATTCGCGCGGCGGCGCAACAGATGCGAGCGGCCGGCTGAGGGAGGAATCGGCCATGGTGGACAAGGGAATCGGCGCGGCGGTCCCGCGCAAGGAGGACCAGCGCTTCATCACCGGACGCGGGCGCTATGTCGACGACATCAACCTGCCGGGGCAGAGCTATGCCGTGTTCGTGCGCTCGCCCCACGCCCATGCCCGCATCCGCCGCATCGACAAGGCGCCGGCGCTGGCGGTGGACGGGGTGTTGGCGGTGTTCACCGGCGAGGACGCGAAGGCGGACGGGATCGGCGACCTCATCTGCGGCTGGCTCGTCAAGTCCAAGGACGGCTCGCCCATGAAGGCGGCTCCCCATCCGGTGCTGGCGGTGGGAAAGGTGCGTTACGTGGGCGATCCGGTGGCGGTGGTGATCGGCGAGACGCTGCAGGCGGCGCGCGACGGCGCCGAGGCGCTGGTGGTGGAGTATGAGGAGCTGCCGGCGGTGGTGCGGGTGGCAGACGCCCACGACAGCCCGGTGCTGGTGCACGAGGACGTGCCCAACAACCTGGTCTACGACTGGGAGCTCGGCGACCGGGCGGCGGTCGAGGAGGCCTTCAAGAAGGCCGCCCACGTGGTCTCCCAGGAGCTCGTGCAGAACCGGCTCGTGCCCAACGCCATGGAGCCGCGGGCGGCGATCGGCACCTATGATCCCGGCACCGACAGCTTCACCCTCTATCTCACCAGCCAGAATCCCCACGTGCACCGGCTGGTGATGTCGGCCTTCGTGCAGGTGGCGCCGGAGCACAAGCTGCGGGTGGTGGCGCCCGATGTGGGCGGCGGCTTCGGCTCCAAGATCTTCATCTACAACGAGGAATGCGTGGTGACCTGGGCCGCCAAGAAGCTCGGGCGGCCGGTCAAGTGGCGCGAGGAGCGCAGCGAGGCCTTCCTCTGCGACGCCCACGGCCGCGACCACGTCTCCAGGGCCGAGCTCGCCCTCGACGAGCAAGGCCACTTCCTGGCCCTCAGGGTGTCCACCAAGGCCAATCTCGGCGCCTATCTGAGCACCTTCAGCTCGGCGGTGCCGACCTATCTCTACGCCACCCTGCTCGCCGGCCAGTACCGCACCCCGGCCATCTACGCCGAGGTGAAGGCCTACTACACCAACACGACACCAGTGGACGCCTACCGCGGCGCCGGTCGGCCGGAGGCGTGCTTTTTGGTGGAGACCCTGGTCGACGAGGCGGCGCGCAAGCTCGGCATGGATCCGGCGGAAATCCGGCGCCGCAACTTCATCCCCAAGGAATCCTTCCCCTATCAGACGCCGGTGGCGCTCGTGTACGATTCCGGCGATTATGCCGCGGTGCTCGAGCGGGCGCTCGAGATCGCCGACTATGCGGGCTTCCCGGCCCGGCGGGCGGAGGCCGAGCGGCGCGGCAAGAAGCGCGGCATCGGCCTGTGCTGCTACATCGAGGCGTGCGGCATCGCCCCCTCCCAGGTGGCGATCTCGCTCGGGGCCGGCGTCGGCCTCTGGGAGAGCGCCGAAGTGCGCTTCACCCACACCGGCAAGGTGCAGCTGTTCACCGGCACCCACAGCCACGGCCAGGGGCACGAGACCACCTTCGCGCAGCTGGTGGCGGAACGGCTCGGCGTGCCCTTCGAGGACGTGGAGGTGATCCACGGCGACACCGCCGGCACCCCGGTCGGCATGGGCACTTACGGTTCGCGTTCGCTCGCGGTGGGCGGCGAGGCGATCCTCAGGGCCTGCGACAAGATCATCGACAAGGGCAAGAAGATCGCCGCCCATCTGCTCGAGGCGGCGGAGGCCGACATCGAGTTCGCGGAG
>JALSGW010000371.1 GCA_026982585.1 Alphaproteobacteria bacterium
CCACCGTCACCCGCGCCCCGAGCCGGCGCCAGACGGTGCCGAGCTCGAGGCCGATGTAGCCGGCCCCGATCACCACCAGATGCTCGGGGACGCGGGTGAGGGCGAGGGCACCGGTGGAGGAGAGGATCCGTTCCTCGTCGATGGCGATGCCGGGCAGTTCGGAAGGGCGCGAGCCGCTCGCCACCACCACGTGGCGGGCGGTGAGGGTGCGGGGCTCGTCCCCTTCGGGTGTCCACTGCACCCGATCGGGGGCCAAGAGCCGCGCCTCGCCGCACAGATGATCGACCCGGTTTTTGCGGAACAGGAAGGCGATGCCGCGGGTGAGTTCGGCGACCGTCCGTTCCTTGCGCGCCATGAGCGCATCCAGCTCCACCGTCACCTCGCCCACCCGGATCCCGTAGCGGCCGAGCTCCTCCTTGGCCTGCTCGAACAGCCGGGTGGCGTGGAGGAGGGCCTTGGAGGGGATGCAGCCGACGTTGAGACAGGTGCCGCCGAGGGTCGGACGGCGGTCGATGCAGGCGGCCTTGAGGCCCAGCTGCGCCGCCTTGATGGCGCACACATAGCCGCCCGGGCCGCCGCCGATGACGACCACATCATAGGTGTCCGAAGCCATCGCCATATGCCTCACATCCGGGTGGGAATCGAGATCGGGACGGATTCAGATCTCGAGCAGCATGCGCTCGGGATCCTCGATGCATTCCTTGATGCGGACGAGAAAGCTCACCGCCTCGCGGCCGTCGATGATGCGGTGGTCGTAGGTGAGGGCCAGGTACATCATCGGCCGCGCGGCGATGGTGCCGTCGGCGAGCACCATGGGGCGTTGCTGGATGCGGTGCATGCCGAGGATGCCCACTTGCGGCGGGTTGAGGATGGGGGTGGAGAGCAGGGATCCGAACACGCCGCCGTTGGTGATGGTGAAGGTGCCGCCGGTGAGCTCCTCCATCGCCAGCTTGCCCTCCCGGGCGCGCCGGCCGAAATCGGCGATCTGCCGCTCGATATCGGCGAAGGACAGTCGGTCGGCGTCGCGCAGCACCGGCACCACCAGCCCCTGGTCGGTGCTCACCGCCACGCCGATGTCGTAGTAGTGTTTGTAGACGATCTCCTCGCCGTCGATCTCGGCGTTGACGGCGGGAAAGGCCCTGAGCGCCTCGATCGCCGCCTTGACGAAGAAGGACATGAAGCCGAGCCGCACCCCGTGGCGGCGTTCGAAGGATTCCCGGTAGCGGGCGCGCAGCTCCATCACCGCCGTCATGTCGCATTCGTTGAAGGTGGTGAGCATGGCGGCGGTGTTCTGGGCCTCCTTGAGCCGCTCGGCGATGCGGCGGCGAAGCCGGGTCATGCGCACCCGCTCCTCGCGCCGCCCGAAGGCCGCCGCGGCGGGAGGAGCTTGTGTTTGCGGCTGCGCCTCGGGCTCCGGCTGCGCCTTCGGCTCCGCTCCCGCCTGCGCCTCTTTACGGGTCTGTCCGGTGAAGGCGAGCACGTCGCCCTTGGTCACATGCCCCTTGGGACCGCTCGCCGGCACCCGGGCGAGATCGACGCCCGCCTCGGCGGCGAGCCTGCGCGCCGCCGGCCCGGCCCGCACGGGCTCCACAGGCCTCGGCTCGGGAGCCGGCGCCGCCGGCTCGGGCTCGGTCTGGGCGGCCGCGTCGGGGGAAGCTGCGGCCTCCTCCTCCGCCCCTTCGGCGATGCGCCCGATCACGGCGCCCACCTGCACGTCCTCCCCCTCGCCCGCGAGGATGGTCTCGAGCCGTCCGGAGACCGGGGCCGGGATTTCGAGATTGACCTTATCCGTCTCCACCTCCACCACCGGCTCGTCCCGCCGCACCGGCTCACCCGGCTTCTTGAGCCAACGGGCAATCGTCGCCTCGCTCACCGATTCGCCGAGCGCCGGCACCTTGATGTCCACACTCATTCCTCGTCTCCCAAACCGCGCTCGCCCGGGCCGAGGGCGAAGGCGTCCGCCAGCAGACGCTGCTGCTCGCGCTGATGCTGGGCCAGAAATCCGGTGGCGGTGGCGGCACTCGGCGGCCGGCCGGCATAGGCGAGCCTGGTGTGGCGCTTGTCGAGGTCGCGCAACAGACGCTCGATGCGGGGGGCGACGAAGAACCAGGCGCCCATGTTGCGGGGCTCCTCCTGACACCACAGATAGACCGCCTCTTTGGGGTAACGCTGCAGCTCCTCGCCCAGCGCCTCGCTCGGGAAGGGGGCGAGCTGCTCGAGCCGCACCAGCGCCACCTTGTCCTCGAGGCCGAGCCGCGCGCGCTCGTCCTCGAGTTCGTAGAATACCTTGCCGGAGCAGAGAATCACCCGCTCCACCTGCCGGTCCGCCTCGCCGGGCGGGCGCTCGTAGAGGACCCGGTGGAAGCTCGTGCCCGGCCCCATGTCGGCGAGCGCGGACACGCAGCGGCGATGGCGCAACAGCGACTTCGGGGTGAAGCAGATGAGGGGCTTGCGGAAGTTGCGGTGCAGCTGCCGGCGCAGCACGTGGAAGAAGTTGGCCGGGGTGGTGCAGTTGACGATCTGCATGTTGCGCTCGCCATACAGCTGCAGGAAGCGCTCGATGCGCGCCGAGCTGTGCTCCGGTCCCTGGCCCTCGTAGCCGTGCGGCAGCAGGCAGACGAGGCCGGACATGCGCAGCCACTTGCTCTCGCCCGAGCTCAGGAACTGGTCGAAATACACCTGCGCACCGTTGGCGAAGTCGCCGAACTGCGCCTCCCACAGCACCAGGCAATGGGGATCGGCGAGGGAATAGCCGTATTCGAAACCGAGGATCCCCTCCTCCGAGAGCATGCTGTCGACGATCTCCACCGGCGCCTGGTCGGGTGCCAGATGGGCGAGCGGGATGTAGCGTTCCTCGCTGGTCTGGTCGACCAGGATGGCGTGGCGCTGGGAGAAGGTCCCGCGCCCCACATCCTCGCCGGACAGGCGCACCGGAAAGCCCTCCACCAAAAGGCTTGCGAAGGCCAGCTGCTCCGCGGTCGCCCAGTCGATCCCCGTGCCCTCGACAACCGCCTTGCGCCGTTGGCCGAGAATGCGCTTCAAGCGCGGATGGAGGTCGAAACCCTCCGGCACCTCGGTCATCTTGATGCCGAGCTCCCGCAGCCGTTCCACCTCCACCGCGGTGCTGCCGCGGGTGTAGGTCTCGGGAGCCGGGCTCAACCCCTTCCAGGCGCCTTCGAGCCAGTCCACCACGTTGGACTGGAAGTTCAAGCTCGCCTCGAAGGCCGCCTCCAGTTCGGCGAAACAGGCATCGAGCATCGCCTGGGCTTCGCCGGGCCGGATCACTCCCTCCTGCTCGAGCCGGTTGGCGTAGATCTGGCGCACCGTCGGATGCTGGGCGATGCGCTTGTACATGAGCGGCTGGGTGAAGCTCGGCTCGTCGCTCTCGTTGTGGCCGTGGCGCCGGTAGCACCAGAGGTCGATCACCACGTCCTTCTTGAAGCGCTGGCGGAACTCGGCCGCGAGCTTGGCCACCTGCACCACGGCGACCGGATCGTCGCCGTTGACGTGGAACACCGGGCACTGGACCCCGCGGGCGACGTCGGAGGGATAGGGGGAACTGCGGGCGTAGGCGGGACTGGTGGTGAAACCGATCTGGTTGTTGATGATGATATGCACGGTGCCGCCGATACGATAGCCGCGCAGCTGCGACATCTCCAGGGTCTCGTGCACCACCCCCTGGCCGATGAAGGCGGCATCGCCGTGCAGGAGCAGGGCCCAGACCTTGCTGCGCTCGGTGTCCCCGCGCAGCCGCTGCTTGGCCCGCACCTTGCCCATCACCACCGGATCCACCGCTTCCAGATGCGAGGGATTGGGCGTGAGCGAGAGGTGGATGGTGCGGCCGTCGTCGAGCCCGCGGTCGGTGGAGGTGCCGAGATGGTATTTCACGTCGCCCGAGCCCAGCACCTGGTCCGGCAGCGCCTCGCCCTGGAACTCGGAGAGGATGGCGGCATAGGGCTTGCCCATGACGTTGGCGAGCACGTTGAGCCGGCCCCGATGCGGCATGCCGATCACGATCTCCTCGGCGCCCAGCCCCGCGGCGGCGCGGATCACCGTCTCCACCGCGCAGATGGTCGCCTCCGCCCCGTCGATCCCGAACCGTTTGGTGCCGGGGAACTTGCGGTGGAGGAAGGTCTCGAACGCTTCGGTGGCGGTCAACAAGCGCAGGATCTCGCGCTTCTCCTCGGCAGAAGTGTCGTAGATGCCGCCCGTGCCCTCGATCTTGGACTGGATCCAGCTCTTTTCCTCCGGGCTCTGGATGTGGAGGAATTCCACCCCGACGTTGCCGCTGTAGGTCTTGCGCAAGACCTCCATGATCTCGCGCAGGCTCGCGCGCTCGAGACCCAACACATAGTCGAGGAAGAACACCCGATCCCAGTCGCGCTCCGTGAAGCCGTAGCTGGCCGGGTCGAGCTCGGGGTGGTAACGGCGCTGGACCAGGCCCAGCGGATCCAGGTTGGCGATCAGATGGCCCCGCACCCGGTAGGCGCGGATGAGCATGATGATGCGCAGGTGATCGCGAATGAGCTGCTTGAAGGCCGGATCCTCAAGGCTCAAAGGCCGGTGGACGGCGAGCTGCGCGGGGCCGCTCCTCGGCTTGGGCCTGAGCGCGGCCCGCATGCGGGCGAACCATTCGCGGTTGTCGCCGTCGAGGGTGTCGAAGAAGCGTCGCCAGCTCGGGTCCACCGATGCGGGATCGTCGAGATAGCGGGCGAACAGCTCCTCGATGAACGGAGCGTTGGTGCCGTAGAGAAAGGAGCTCTCCTCGAGCTCGCGCCGACGTGCCATGATCGCGCCACCTCCGCGGCCAGCGGTGCGAAAAGAGCAGCCCTCCCTTAAGGCATAGTTAACGCTCCGAGGCCGGCCATCCAGTTACCGGCGCAGCGCCTCCACCACCGCCTCGCCGATGCGGGCGGGATTGTCCGCCACCACGATACCCGCCTCCCGAAGCGCCCGGATCTTGTCCTCCGCACCTCCCTTGCCGCCGCTGATGATGGCGCCGGCATGGCCCATGCGGCGCCCCGGCGGGGCGGTGCGGCCGGCGATGAAGGCGGCCGTGGGCTTGCGTTTGGGGTGGGAGGCGAGGAAGGCCGCCGCCTCCTCCTCGGCGGTGCCCCCGATCTCGCCGATCAGCACGATGGCCTCGGTCTCGGGATCCTCCAACAACAGCTCCAGCACCTCGATGAACTCCATGCCCTTGACGGGATCGCCGCCGATGCCGACGCAGGTGGACTGGCCGAGCCCGATGCGGGTGGTCTGCCACACCGCTTCATAGGTGAGGGTGCCGGAGCGCGAGACGATCCCGACCTTGCCCCGCTTGTGGATGTGCCCCGGCATGATGCCGATCTTGCAGCGTTCGGGGGCGATGATCCCCGGACAGTTGGGGCCGATGAGACGGGAGCGGGAATGCTGCAGCGCCCGCTTCACCCGCACCATGTCCAGCACCGGAATGCCCTCGGTGATGCAGACGATGAGCGGCACCTCCGCCTCCACCGCCTCGAGGATGGCGTCCGCGGCGAAGGGGGCCGGCACGTAGATCACCGTGGCATCCGCCCCGGTCGCTTCCACCGCCTCCGCCACCGTGTCGAACACCGGAAGCCCGAGATGGGTGGTGCCGCCCTTGCCCGGCGTCACCCCGCCCACCATGCGGGTGCCGTAGGCGATCGCCTGTTCGGAATGGAAGGTGCCCTGGGCCCCGGTGAAGCCCTGGCAGATCACGCGCGTGTGTGCATCGATGAGGATCGCCATCAGCTCGCCCCCCGCACCGCCGCCACCGCCTTTTCCGCCGCCTCGGCGAGATCATCAGCGGGGATGATGGAAAGACCCGATTCGGCCAGGATGCTCTTGCCCAGCTCCACGTTGGTGCCCTCGAGCCGCACCACCAGCGGCAGGGTGAGGTTCACCTCCCGCGCCGCCGCGACAATGCCCTCGGCGATCACATCACAGCGCATGATGCCGCCGAAGATGTTCACCAGCACCGCCTCCACATTGGGATCCGAGAGCAGGAGCCGGAAGGCCGCCGCCACCTTGTCCCGGTTGGCACCGCCGCCCACGTCCAGGAAGTTGGCCGGCTCGCCGCCGTAGAGCTTGATGATGTCCATGGTGGCCATGGCCAGCCCGGCGCCGTTGACCATGCAGCCGATGTTGCCGTCCAGCTTGACGTAGCTGAGGTCGTGGCGGGAGGCCTCCACCTCCATCGGGTCCTCCTCGTCCAGATCGCGCAGCTCGAGGATCTGGGGCTGGCGGAACAGGCCGTTGTCGTCGAAGGCGATCTTGGCGTCCAGCGCCACCAGCTCCCCCTCCTCGGTGACGATCAGGGGGTTGATCTCCACCAGGCTCGCATCCCGCGCCACGAGACAGTCGTGCACACCCTGGAACAGGGCCACCGCCTTGCGCAACAGCCCGTCGCGGAGCCCGAGGGCGAAGGCCAGCCTGCGGCCGTGGTGGGGCATGAAGCCGGTGGCCGGATCCACCGCCACCTTGACGATGGCCTCGGGACGGGTGGCCGCCACCTCCTCGATCTCGACCCCGCCCTCCTTGGACGCCATGAAGGTGACGCGGCCCGTACCCCGGTCGACGAGACAGCCGAGGTAGAGCTCGCGCGCGATGGCCACGCCCTCTTCCACCAGCACCCGCTTGACCAGCCGGCCCGCGGGGCCGGTCTGGGGGGTGACCAGCCGGCGGCCGAGCAGGTCCCCGGCCCGCTGCCGCACCTCCGCGAGCGAGCGGGCGCGCTGCACCCCGCCCGCCTTGCCGCGGCCGCCGGCGTGGATCTGGGCCTTGACCACCCACAGCCCGCCGCCGAGTTCGCGGGCCGCCTCCTCCGCCTCCTCCGGCGTGTAGGCGACCCGGCCCCTGGGCACGCGCACCCCATGCTCGCGCAACAGCGCCTTGGCCTGGTATTCGTGAATGTTCATGCGACCGTCCGCCCGTTTGTGGTTGGCCGTCAGAGGGAATCCAGATCGATCGCCTCGCAGAGCCTGCGCACCCCTTCCACCGAGCGGGCGAAGGCCTCCCGCTCCTCCTCGCTGAGGTCGATCTCGATCACGCGCTCCACCCCTTCGCGCCCGATCACCACCGGCACCCCCACATAGAGGTCGCGCACCCCGTACTCGCCCGACAGATAGGCGGCACAGGGCAAAACCCGTTTCTGGTCGAGGAGATAGCTCTCGGCCATGGCGATGGCGGCATGGGCGGGGGCGTAGAAGGCCGATCCGGTGCCGAGCAGCTTGACGATCTCCGCCCCGCCGTCGCGGGTGCGCTGGACGATGGCGTCGATCCGCTCCGGCGTGCTCCACCCCATGCGCACGAGATCCGGCACCGGGATCCCGGCCACGGTGGAGTAGCGCACGAGCGGCACCATCGCATCCCCGTGCCCGCCCAGCACGAAGGCGGTCACGTCCTGCACCGAGACCCCGAATTCCTTGGCGAGAAAGTAGCGGAAGCGCGCCGAATCGAGCACCCCCGCCATGCCGCACACCCGCTTGGGCGGCAGGCCCGAGACCCGTTGCATCACCCACACCATCGCATCGAGCGGGTTGGTGATGACGATCACGAAGGCCTCGGGACAGTGCTCGCGGATGCGCTCGGCGACGGTGCGGATGATGCCGGCGTTGGTGTTGAGCAGATCGTCCCGGCTCATGCCCGGCTTGCGCGGCAGCCCGGCTGTCACGATCACCACATCCGCGCCGGCGAGCGCGCCGTAGTCGCCGCCGCCTTGGAGCTCCATGTCGGATCCGGTGAGCGGCCCGCTCTCGGCGATGTCCAGCGCCTTGCCCCGGGCCATGCCCTCCACGATGTCGAACAGCACCACATCACCGAGGCCCTTGATCGCGATGAGATGGGCCAGCGTGCCGCCGATCTGGCCGGCACCGACGAGCGCGATCTTCCTGCGTGTCATGGGAAGACGACCCTTTGGCCGTGGATGACGGTTCGGGAGCTGTCTACCGTCTGGCGGAATGCGAGACAAGCGGAGGCTGTCTCGCTTTGCGGGAACGGATGTCGCAGTGCAGCACAAGCCCCGCTACACCAGTGCGGGGGGCGGCGGGGTGATCAGCTCGTCGAGGGGCAGATCGCCGGCCGGCAGCCCCTTGGGCTCGATCAAGGCGAACACCGGGGTGAAGAGAAAGGCGTCCCCGACACCGTCGCGGTTGACCCACACCTCCACATCGTCCGCGACACCGTCGTCGTCGAGATCGCGCCGAACGGCCCGCAGCACCACATCCAACGGCTCGCCGTCCTCGAACAGCCGCGAGAGGTCCAGCACATCCCCTTGGGCGGCGTCGAAGTCCAGCACCACATCGCGCCCGTCTCCGAGGGTCAGGGCCAGGAACCGGTCGGCTCCGGGTCCTCCCACCAGAACATCCTGGCCGGGCCCGCCGAAGAGGAGATCGTCGCCGGCTCCGCCCTCGAGCCGGTCCGCTCCGGCACCTCCGTCCAGCACGTCGTCCCCGGAACCGCCCAGGAGCCGGTCGGCCCCCGCCCCTCCGGACAGGTTGTCGGCACCGCTTCCGCCCACGATCAGATCGTCTTCCGCGCTGCCGCGCACCACCGCATCCTCCACCACCATGCGGCGCACGGCGCTGGCTGCGAGGCTGCCGTCGGCCCGGTACAGGGCGAAGCTGACCAGCCGCTCTCCCGACGCGGCGCCCGCATCCGGATCGTGGTCCGCGTGCAGCCACAGCCGGCTCAGCGCGTCGGCGTAGGCGGCGGTGCCGGCCGCACCGGTGATCTCCACGACCCGCCCGTCCTCGCGTGACACCGCGGCGAGGCCCGCATCGTCCAGGCTGCGGGCGAACTCTTCCTCGTCCAGGAGCCCGAAGGCGAGATGGTCCCCGACCTGCGCCCCCTCCTCGATGCGGACCACCGCCCGGGCGATGGAGCCGAGGCCCGATGCGTCCAGCCACTCCGCAAGCGCCCGATCACCGCCATCTGCGGGGCGGAGAAGCCGATAAGGGGCATCGCCGTATTCCACCCGCACCACGACGTCGTTGTAATCGCGGTCGTTGCGCGGCGATACCAGGTCCTCGAACCCGAGCACCAGGGCGCCGGCATCTCCGTCCCAGCCCGCCACCACCTTGGCCTCTCCGTCGGGAGTCCAGGGATGTTCGCCGGGTGTGGCAGGCGTGGGATCATGGGTGAAGATCAAGCGCCCCACGAGGATGCGCTCGCCGCCGCCCGCGGCGCGATGGAC
>JALSGW010000372.1 GCA_026982585.1 Alphaproteobacteria bacterium
GGCGGGGGAGCTGCCGCGCCTGCCGCTGCGGGACCAGGTGGCGGCGGTGTCCTGCGGGGTGGTGGACGGCCGGGTGCTGCTCGATCTGGACTATGAGGAGGACAGCGCCGCCGAGGCGGACGGCAACTTCGTGCTCACCGCGGGCGGGCGGATCGTGGAGCTGCAGGTGACGGCCGAAAAAGCGCTCATCGAGGAGGACCATTTCGCCCGCATGATGGCGCTCGCCAAGCGCGGCATCATGGTGCTGGTCCAAAAACAGCGGGAGGTTCTCCAAGGCCTGTGACGAGCTCCCCGCCGCCGCCCTTCGAGACGCTGGTGCTGGCCACGCGCAACGCGGGCAAGCTCGCCGAGTTCGATCGTTTGCTGCGCCCGCTCGGCGTGCGCCTTCTGGCCGCCGCCGAGCTCGGGGTGGGGGAGGTGGCGGAGGCCGGGGACAGCTTCGCCGACAACGCCCGCATCAAGGCCGGCTGGGCGGCAAAGGCCACCGGTCTTCCCGCCCTCGCCGACGACAGCGGCCTCGAAGTCGTCGGACTGGGCGGACTTCCCGGCATCCATTCGGCGCGCTGGGCGGGTCCGGAGCGCGACTATGGGCGGGCGATGGCGCGCATCCACAAGGAGCTCACGCACCGCTACGGGAGTTTCGCGCGCGCCGAACGCCGCGCCGCCTTCCGCTGCGTGCTGGCGCTTGCCTGGCCCGAGGGCGGGATGGAACTGTTCGAGGGTGTGGTGGAAGGCGAGATCGTCTGGCCGCCGCGCGGCTCGGGCGGCTTCGGTTACGATCCCATCTTCCGGCCCCTGGGGGAGGCGCGCACCTTCGCCGAGATGAGCCGGGAGGAGAAGGACCGGCTCAGCCATCGCGGTCGCGCCGCCCGGGCGCTGTTGCGCCGTCTCGAGGAGCTGTTCGGAGCGACGGGCTCGCCCGGGCGGGATGCAGACCCCCAGGGTTGAAGGGCGCCTGCGTCCGGTCATATAGCTCGGGGCGGTGGGGCCGTAGCTCAGCCCGGGCAGAGCACCTGCTTTGCACGCAGGGGGTCGCGGGTTCGAATCCCGCCGGCTTCACCAGAAGACCCACCGACCGTTGCCTCGCTGCCGCATGGCCGCTCGCGGTTTTGATCGTCAACCTGCCGCTGCGGCGGGATCGCGCTGGCCTCGCCGATTTCTGGCCCCACCGTGCCGATGGAGAGCGGAAGGTCGCAACGCCGATCGGATCAATGTGCGCGCCGACTCTTTAAGGGCCGCTTTCGGCCTTGGGCCGCTGCGTAGCAGGATTCCGTCCGCAGCA
>JALSGW010000373.1 GCA_026982585.1 Alphaproteobacteria bacterium
GTTCGATCTCTGGCAGGACTATGTGCGGCTGTGGCACCACACCGCGCTGCGCCTGTGCGGCCGGGAGGCGGCGCCGGTGGCGGTCCCGGAGCGGGGTGATCGGAGGTTCAAGGACCCCGCCTGGGACGACCACCTTTTGTTCGACGTCATCAAACAGTCCTACCTCCTCACCTCGCGCTATCTCCTGGACCTGGCCCAGGGCGGTGAGGGGCTCGACGAGAAGACCCGCCAGAAGGTGGCGTTCTACACGCGCCAGTTCGTCGACGCCTTCGCCCCCACCAATTTCGTGCTCAGCAATCCGGAGGTGCTGCGGGCCACGGTCGAGAGCCGCGGCGCCAACCTGCTGCGCGGGCTCAAGAACATGCTCGAGGATCTGGAGCGGGGCAAGGGGCGGCTTGCGATCCGCATGACCGACACCGACGCCTTCGCGATCGGGCGCAATCTCGCCACCACCCCCGGCAAGGTGGTGTTCCAGAACGAGCTCATGCAGCTCATCCAATACGCGCCCGCCACCGAGCGGGTCCACGAGCGCCCGCTCGTCATCGTGCCGCCCTGGATCAACAAGTACTACATCCTCGATCTCCAGCCCAAGAACAGCTTCATCCGCTACGCGGTGGAGCGAGGATTCACCGTCTTCGTGCTGTCCTGGGTCAATCCCGACGAGCGTCTCGCCCACAAGACCTTCGACGACTACATGCGGGAGGGTCCCCTCGCCGCCTTCGACGCCGCCCTCAGGCAGACCGGCGCCCGCTCGCTCAACGCCGTCGGCTATTGTCTGGGCGGCACGCTGCTCGCGGCGACCCTGGCCTGGATGGCGGCCAAGCGCGACCGCCGGGTCAAGTCGGCCACCTTCCTCACCACGCTCGTCGACTTCAGCGATCCCGGCGAGCTCGGCGTGTTCATCGACGAGGAGCAGCTCGCGGCCCTGGAGGAGCTCATGAACCGGCGCGGCTATCTCGACGGCGCCGAGATGGCCACCACCTTCAACCTCTTGCGGGCCAACGACCTCATCTGGTCGTTCGTGGTCAACAATTACCTGTTGGGACGCGACCCCTTCCCCTTCGACCTCCTCTACTGGAACTCCGACAGCACCCGCATGCCCGCGGCCATGCACAGCTTCTATCTGCGGGCCTTCTATCTGGAGAACCGGCTCGTGCAGCCGGGCGGGGTGGAGCTGCTCGGGGTGCCCATCGATCTCACCCGGGTGCGCCAGCCCACCTATCTGGTCGCCACCAAGGAGGACCACATCGCCCCCTGGAAGACCACCTACGCCGCCACCCAGCTCTACCGCGGCCCGAAGACCTTCGTGCTGGCCGGATCGGGCCATATCGCCGGCATCATCAATCCCCCCGCCGCAGACAAGTACGGCTATTGGCTGAACCCGGAGCTGCCGCCGGATCCCGAAGCCTGGTTCGATCGGGCCCAGGCCCACAAGGGGTCGTGGTGGCCGCACTGGGCGGCGTGGCTCGCCGAACACGGCGGCCGCATGGTGGAGGCGCGCGATCCCGCCTCCGGGCCGCTGGTTCCGTTGGAGGATGCGCCGGGTTCCTATGTGCGGGTGCGCGCCCATTGAGGCCTGCCGGTCCGGCCGGCCGCAGGGGCTTTGGGCCGTGTGCGATCGCGGGGTGATGCGGAGATGAGCGGGTTTTGCGCACGCATGTGGGAGGAGATCGGGGAGCTCTTTGCCCGGATCCTGGCCCATCCCTTCAACCGGGAGCTGGCCTCGGGCGGGCTCGCCCGCGAACGGTTCGTGGGCTATGTGATCCAGGACGCCCATTACCTGGACTTCTTCGCCCGGGCGTTGGCGGCGGCTGCGGCGCGCGCGCCCGAGAGCGCCGACCAGGTGGCGCTCGCCCAGGCCTCGGCGGAGGCCATCACCGTCGAGCGCACGCTGCACGAGCGGTTTTTCGGCGCCTACGGGATCGACGAGGCGCGCTGGCGGGCCACGCCGCCTTCGCCCGCCTGCTTCGCCTATGGGCATTATCTGATCGCCACCGCCGAGACCGCCTCTTATGCGGTGGCGCTGGCTGCGCTCGTGCCCTGTTTCCGCATCTACGAGGAGGTGGGAAAGGCGCTGCTCCGCGAGGCCCGCGGTGCCGACCATCCCTATCGCTCCTGGATCGACACCTACAGCGACGAATCCTACGCCGCCACCGTGAGGCGGATCGAAAGCCTGTGCGACCGGGCGGCGGAGGCGGCCGGGGATGCGGAACGGGCGGCCATGCGCCGGGCCTATCTCACCTCCAGCCAGCTCGAATGGATGTTCTGGGATTCCGCCTGGCGCATGGAACGCTGGCCGTTCGAGCTTCCGGGCCGGCGGGGCTGAGGGACGCTCGGCCGTAGCCTGCCCCTGGCGGTTGAGGCACGGGTCTCCGGCTTCGAGCGGATCAATCGCGATATGCGGAGCGCAACGTCGCGCGCCCTCGCGCCCCCGCGCGCGCCGTCTTCGGATCCGGCCGCATCAATCGCGATGTGCGGACGAGGTTGGAACCTCCGGCTCGGCGCCGCAGAGCTGGTCACGCAGAAGGCGCAACAGCCGTTCGCGGGCGGCGGGCAGGGGCCGGTCGGTCGGCGCCAGCAGGTGGCGGCGCAGGAAGAAACCGCAAAGCCGCAGGCCCTCCAGGATGTCGGCGGTGCTCGCTCCTTCGGCACCGCAGAGAAAGGCCGGCAGCGGCAAGAGCCGCGGCGCCCAGGATCCGGCCGCCTGCCGGCTCACCGCGCGGCCCGTCCTGGGCGACACATAGGCGAGCTCCTCGGTGCGCCCGGTCACCGCACAGCGCTCGAGCTGGAGGCCGAAGCCGGCCTCCTCCAGCACCAGAAGCTCGAATTTCACATATCGGGTGAGCCAGTCCTCGGGACGCGCGGCGAGCTCCTCGAGCAGCCACAACAGGCCGGCATAGAGGCGCGGGTGGGGATCCCGTTCGCCCACGGTGGCGGCGGCGAGCTCGAGGGCCGAGCCCATGGCGGCGAGGGCGAGGGGGGAGTCGAGCACCGTGCTGGCATAGAGCCGCAGCGGCTCCACCGTGAACGAGCCCAATTGTTGCGCGAGCCGCGCCCGCCAGCGGCAGGCGAGGCGGTTGCCCGGCTGCAGCAGCGGGCGCAGGCGGCGGCTGGCGCCGCCGCGCACGAGTCCGGCATGGCGGCCGTGGTCCCGGGTCAGGAGCTGCGCGACCGCGTCCCGCTCGCCGAGCCGGCGCGCCGACAGCACCACTCCCTCATCCTGCCATTCCATGGCTCAGCTCTGGAACTCGAGGCCCATCTCCCGGTAGCGTTCCGGATCGTCCTGCCAGTCCCGGCGCACCCGCACGTAGAGGAACAGATGCACCCGTTTGTCGAGCAGCCGTTCGAGTTCCTTGCGCGCCCGTTCCCCGATCAGCCGGATGCGGCGGCCGCCCCGGCCGAGCACGATGGCCTTCTGGCTCTCGCGCTGGACGTAGATGGTCTGGTCGATGCGCACCTCCTTGCCGTCCGGACTCTCCGCGAAGGCCTCCACCTCCACCGTGATGGCGTAGGGGAGCTCCTGCTGGAGCTGGAGGAAGACCTGTTCGCGGGTGATTTCGGCGGCGAGCGCCCGGGTCGAGAGGTCGGAGATCTGGTCCTCGGGAAACAGCCACGGCCCCTCCGGCATGCGGGCCGCGACCGCTTCCAGCAGGTCCTCGAGCCCGTCCCCGGTGCGCGCCGAGACCAGCCAGGTGGCGGCGAACGACAGCCGTCGGTTGAAGGCATCGACGAGCGGGAGCAGTTGTAATCGCTGTTTGACCAGGTCGATTTTGTTGACCACCAAAAAGCGGGGGACGGAGCTGCGCTCGAGGCCGGCGAGCACGTGTTCGCTGGCGGCATCCAGCCCGCGGCGGGCGTCCGCCACCATCAGCACGAGATCGGCGTCCTGGGCGGCCGTCCAGGCGGCCCGCACCATGGCGCGCTCGAGGCGCCGTCCCGGACGGGGCTGGAAGATGCCGGGGGTGTCCACGAACAGGAGCTGCGCCGGTCCTTTGAGGGTGATGCCGATGATGCGGCGGCGGGTGGTCTGCACCTTGGGGCTGACGATGGAGACCTTGTGGCCGACGAGCCGGTTGAGCAGGGTGGATTTGCCCACATTGGGCGCCCCGATGATGGCGACGAAGCCGGCCCGGGTGGGAGAGCTCGCGGTGTCGCTCGCGCTCATGGCCGCCCCTTGGTCCGTTTGAGCATCCTGCGCGCCGCCGCCCGTTCCGCGGACCGCTTGTTGCGCCCCTCGCCCACACAGGGCGGGTAGCCCTCCACCTGGACCTCCACCCGGAACAGCGGCGCGTGGGCGGGGCCGCTCTGCTCGACCAGCCGGTAGCTGGGCACCGGCAGCCCCCGGCCCTGGGCCCATTCCTGCAGGGCGGTCTTGGGATCGCGCGGGGGCGTGGCGAGGGCTTGGATGCGCGCACTCCAGTGGCGTTCCACGAAACGGGCGGCCGCCTCCAGTCCTCCGTCCAGATAGAGCGCCCCGATCACCGCCTCCAGACAGTCGGCGAGCACCCCGGGATTCTGGCGCAGGCCGGTCTCCTCCTCGCTCCGCCCGAGCCTGAGGAAGCGGGAGAGCTCCAGCTCCGCCGCCACCTCGGCCAGCACTTCGCCGCTCACGAGATGGGCGAGGCGCTTGCCCAGCGCCCCCTCGCGGTCCTGGGGATAGCGCTGCAGGAGCCGCTCCGCCACCACCAGGCCCAGCACCCGATCCCCGAGGAACTCGAGCCGTTCGTTGCTGCGGGCCCGCTCGCCCAGGCCCTTGAGGCCGCTTGCATGGGTGAGCGCCTCCAAGAGCAAGGTCCGGTCCCGGAATCGGTGGCCGATCCGGGCTTCAAGCGCATCCTCGGGTGTTGTGGCGGAGCTTCTGGGCGCGCGTCGCTCGTCCGGCATCGGGGCTCATTCGATGGCCATGAACAGGCGATCGTAACGGATCGCCCAGGGCCATCGCCAGACCTGCCACCAGGAGGCCTCGCCGTTGATGGAGAAAAAGAGGATCTCGGCGCGGCCGATCAGGTTCTCGAGCGGCACGAAACCCACATGGGGGGTGCGGCTGTCGAGGGAATTGTCCCGGTTGTCGCCCATCACGAAAATGTGGCCCGGCGGCACCTCGAACACCCGGGTGTTGTCGAACCGGCTCTGCGGGGTGAGGTCGAGGGTGTAGTAGGATCGGCCGCCCGGCAGGGTCTCGCGGTACATGCGCGCCCGAAACCGGCGCCCGCTGCTCTCCTCCACGAACTCCCCCACATATTCCCGCTGCACCGGCTCGCCGTTGATGTAGAGCACCCCGTCCCGCACCTGGATCCGGTCCCCGGGCAGGCCCACCACCCGTTTGATGTAATCGGTCCGGTTGTCGGAGGGGAGTTTGAAGACCACCACGTCGCCGCGCTCCGGGAGCGATCCGAACAGGCGTCCCTCGAAGAGCGGCAGGCTGAAGGGCAGGGAATGGCGGCTGTAGCCGTAGGCGTATTTGGAGACGAACAGATAGTCCCCGATCAACAGGGTCGGTTTCATCGATCCGGAGGGGATGTTGAACGGTTCGAAGGCCAGGGTCCGGATCACGAGGGCGATCGCCACCGCATAGACGATGGTGCGGATGGTCTCGCGCAGGCCGCCGGATTTGCGCTCGCTCATCGAAACGGGCTCGTACATGGGTGGTGCGGGACTCCGCTACGGCCGGGACCGCAACCGGTCGCATGCCCGGGGAACCTAGAGGCAGCGGGCGGGGTGGTAAAGGCGCGCGCCCCAACCGGCGGCGTTTTCGGGCGTGATTCGCGCGCTGTGCGCTGGGGCGGGCCGTTCTCCTGGCCGCGGAGCTCTCAGGCGGCGTCCGCTTCGGGCTCCTCGTGCCCGCCCGCCTTGTCCTCCGGGGGCGCCGGTCTGGCCTGGGCGGCGGGCACGCTCTCCTTGTCCCGGGGGACCATCGCCCGTGCCGGAGAGGGACGCTCGCCGATCAAATACTGGGCCGGGCGCTGGCCCAGCGCCAGGCGCGAGACCCGCGGCGGCCGCATCCACCTCACCGTATCGAAGCCGCCGTTGGTGCCGAAGGGCCGCCATTCGGGGAAGATCTCCCCGCTTTCCACGCACACCCAGGCCTCGTCCAGGGGCGCCTCCTGGGCACGCTGGAGCCACGCCTCGGCCTTGTCTTCGTCCTGGTGTTCGAGCCGCTCCAGATCGGCGAGGAGCTGGAAGGTGCGCACGGTGGCGCCGAGCTCCGCCGCCCGCAGCAGCAGCTCGCGCGCCTGACGGTACTCTCCCGCGATCAAATAGGCCTCGCCCAGCACCACGTAGCTCAGGGGCGCGTAGGGAGCGAGGGAGCGCAGGCGTTCCAACCGGGCGGCCCGCGCGCGCGGGGTTTCATCCGCGTTCAGCTGTGCGTAGGCGCGGGCGAGATCGGGATGGGGGGCGAGCTTCCACGCCTTCTCGAGCACCCGTCGGGCGAGCCGCGTGCGGCCGAGTTGTGCGGCGAGGCCGGACAGCTGCACCGCGACCGGGGCGAAGGCGGGCTGGGTGCGGAAGGCCCGCTGGGCGAGCCGGAACGCCTCCGCCGTCTCGCCGCGTTGCTCCGCCTCGCGGGCCAGCATCAGCCACAGGATGGCCCGTTTGCGCGCGCTCTCCTCCCGCTCCAGCAGTTTGGTGTCGGCGAGTTCGCCGAGATGGGCCAATGCCTCCCGCCAGCGTCCGGCCCGGGTGAGGAGGTCGAACAGGGTGGCCAGCACCCAGGGGGTGCTGGGACTGCGCCGGTAGGCCTCTTGGGCGAGTTCCAACGCGCGGTCGAGATCGCCCTGCTTCATGGCGTGGGCGAGCAGCCCCCTGAGCCCCAAAAGTGCCGCCTCGGGCTCCCGCAGCATGGCCCGAAAGCGCCGCAGCGCCTCCTCCTCGTCGCCCTCGAGCTGGGCGGTCTGGGCTCCCAGCAGCAGAAGTCCGGGCCGTTCGTCCTCGAGCAGCCGGCCGGCCTGGCGGGCGTAGTGGCGGGCCGCCGCCACGTCGCCGGCCGCCGCCGCCACCAGCCCCAGGGTGAGGGCCTGATAGCCGCGCTCGCGCCGTTTGCGCGCCCGGGCGTCCCGCATCCGCCGCGGCCAGCGCCACAGCCAGCGGCCGAGTTCGAACAGGGCGACGCCGAATGTGACCAGGGCGGCGACGGCGAGCACCAGCACCGCGAAACTGGTCTCGACGATGTAGTCGGACCATTCGATCACCACCCGGCCGGGCCGGTCGGCGAACCAGGCGGCGAGCACAGCCGCCGCACTGGCGACGGCGAGGAAGAGGAGGATGCGCATCATGATCCCGTCCAACGCTCAGCTGGCATCCGGCCCGGGGATGTCCCGGACGGCCTCGAGCAACTGCTCTCTGAGCCGGGCGAGCAGGCGGATGGCGGCAAGCCGCAGCTCCGCGCGCCGAAGCCAGGCCGCGAGCGGTTCGGGCGGCGGTGCGGGCAGTTCCCGCACTAATGCGAGGGCGGCCTCCAGGCGACCCCGGCGCAGCTCTTCCTCCACCCGAAGCGCAAGCGGCGGCGTGGTGGGCTCCCCGCCCTTGCGCCGGATGGTCACGAGACCGAACAGCTCGCGCGGCTGCGCCGCCGCTCGTGCCGCATCCGGCCCGCCTCGGACCGCCACAAGGGCGGCCACCTGCCGCCAGCCCTCCAGGAGTTCCATGGCCGTCGGGAGCCCTTCCGAGGCACCGGCGGCCAGCGCGGAAACCAGATCGGGCGAGCCATCATTCGGCACCGCACGGCGGAGCAGGGGCACGAGTTCGGGATAGGGCCCGCCTTCGCCAAGCCGCCGGTCCAGCTCGAGCGCGAGCAGCGCCTTCGCCGACAATGCCGCGCGCTCCGCGCCGAGCTCGAGGAGCCGCGCTTCGATGGCATCCATGCGCGCACCGAGCTGCTCTTGCAGCCGGTCGGCAGCCTCGCTCTGGTCCGCGAGCCTTCGGGCAAGTGCGGCGAGGCGCGCCTCGAGTTCGGCGATGCGGGGGTCCGCCGGCGCGGGCTTCTGCGCTTGGGCCCGCATGCGGCTGAGTTCCGTTTCGAGCTCAGCGACCGTGGCGGCGAGTGCGGCGAGTTCCGCACGCACCGCCTGTGATGCCGCGACGGCGGGTGCGGGATCGCCGCTGGGAGCGCGCTGTTCCACTTTGCTGACGCGTCCGCGCAGCCGGGCCACGGCGGCTGCGAGGTCCGCAAGCGCGCGCTCCAGGGCCCGCAGGCGTTGGATCAGGCGCGCATCGTCCGGCTCCGCGCGCGCGGCGAGGGCTTGGATGCTTCGGGCGAGCCGCTCCTGTCCGCTCTCGAGCGCATCGAGACGTGCGGCGAGCGGGCCGGGATCGAAGGGATCGGGCACGGTTGCGGCCAGCTCTTCGAGCCGTCTTGCGAGGTCGCCGACTTGCGCGCGAAGCTCCGCGATGTAAGCTGAGCTTTGTTCGGCACCGGCAGCCGTATCACGCGCGAGCGTCTCCACGCGCGCCTCAAGCGCCGAGAGCTCCTCCGTCCGCCGTTCGAGCCCGCCGACCATGCGCTCGAGCCGTTCGAGCCGCACCAGCGCCTCCGCCCCGCGCTCGTCGAATCCCCGCAGATAGAGGGCGAGCGCCACCGCCAGCGCGCCTCCGAGCAGGGCCGCGGCGAAGGCGGCAGCCGAGCGCGCCACGCCGCCCGGCGGGCGCTCCGTTGCCGGATCCTCCTTGGCGATCCCCTCCTCCTCCGGGGCGGACGGCGAGGGCTGCGCCCCGCCGGCATCGGACGGCGACGGCGGGGGTTCCTTGGGGGACTCGGGATCGGGCATGACGGATCCTCGTTCGGGGGAGTGGGGTCGGGGGCCGATGGAGGAGGGCCCGCGGCCCCACCCGACTATCAGGGCTGGAAGCGGGCTTCAAGGCAAGCGAGCAGGGCCGATTGGTCGCGGCGCTCGGCCACCGCGATCTCCATGCCCGGCGCGAAATCGGCCACCTCCTCGGCGACCGCCTCGCTCAGACACACGCACAGGGTGCCCTCGAGCGCGGGCGCGAGCCCGGCCTCGCGCACCAGGCGCGCGAAGGTGGCGGCGGTGCGCGGCGAGAACAAAAGCACGGCGCCGATCGCCCGCCGCTGCAAGGCATGGCGGGTGCGCGAGCCGAGCTCCTCGCGGGGCACGGTCTCGTACACCACG
>JALSGW010000374.1 GCA_026982585.1 Alphaproteobacteria bacterium
GGTGCGGGCCCATTGCGGGGGCGGCGCGAGCTCCCCCCGCACGAGCCTGCGGGCGAGCGCTTCGAGCCGCTCGACCGTGTCGCCGCAGCTGCGCCAGGGATCGGGGCTCATGCGCGCGAGCGGCTCCGGCCTCGCTCCCCGGTAGGGGGCCGCGAGCTCCGCCGCGAGCGGATCGAAGTCGCCGAGCCCGAGGTCCCGGGCGAGCGCCCGCAGCAGCGACTCCCCTTCCCCCTCGCCGCGGCCGCGCGGCAGCCGGGCGATGGCGAGGAGCAGATCGGTGCGCTCCGCCCCCTCCGGCGAACCGCCGAAGATGTGCAGGCCCGCCCGGATCTGCAGCTCCTTGAGTTCGCAGAGGAGATTGTCGATCGCCAACAGCCGCTCCGCCGCCGGCGCCCGGGGGTCGAGCCCGAGATCCTGCTCGATCCCGAGCCTGCCGGTCCAGGCGAAGATCTCCCGTTCGAGCTCGGGAAGCCTTTTCGGATCCAGCTGCGCCGCCTCGTGGTACTCGTCGATGAGCCGCTCGAGTTCGCGCAACGGCCCGTAGCTCTCCGCCCGGGCGAGCGGCGGGGTGAGGTGATCGACGATGACCGCGGCCGTGCGGCGCTTGGCCTGGCTGCCCTCGCCGGGATCGTTGACGATGAAGGGATAGAGGTGCGGAAGCGGGCCCAGGAGCGCATCCGGAAAACACGCCGGCGACAAGGCCAGCGCCTTGCCGGGCAGCCATTCGAGATTGCCGTGCTTGCCCACGTGCACCACCGCCTGGGCGCGGAACACATGGCGGAGCCACAGGTAGAAGGCGAGATAACGGTGCGGCGGCGGCAGGTCCGGGCTGTGGTAGGTCGCCCGCGGGTCCCGTTCGTATCCGCGCGCCGGCTGGATCGCCACGCACAGGCGCCCGAACAGGCGCACCGAAAGCCGGAAGCCGCCGTGCGCGCAGAAGGGATCCGCCTCCGGAGCACCCCAGCGCTCCTCCACCCGCCGCACGAGCTCCTCCGGCAGGGTCCGGAGCAGACGCCGGTAGTCGTCCAGCGCAAGCTGGACCTCTGAGCCGCCCCCCTCCAGAGGCGCGCCCGTCTCCTCCAAGAGCGCCCGGATCAAACCCGCGCCGTCCTCGGGCGCCTCCGCCACCGCGAAGCCCGCATCGCGAAGCTGCTTGAGGATGCGCACGCAGCTCTCCGGCGTATCCAGCCCCACGCCGTTGGCGATGCGCCCCTCCCGCACCGGATAGTTGGCCAAAACCAGGGCGATGCGCCGCTCAGCCCGGGGCGTGCGACGCAGCTCCACCCAGGCCCGGGCCAGTTCCGCCACCCACTCGCATCGCTCCTCGTCCGCGACCAGCCGCAGCAGCGGGCACTCGGTGGCCGGATCCACCTCGGCCACCTCCTTGAAGGCCACCGCCCGGCTGAGCAGCCGGCCGTCCACCTCGGGCAGCGCCACCTGCATGGCCAGATCGCGCGGTCCGAGACCCTGCGGGTTGGCCTGCCAGACCGAACGGGGCGTGCCGGCGAACACCAGCTGCAGCACCGGCGCATCCGAACCGGCGAGCGGCCCCTCCGCTTCCTCGGCGTCGACGGCGGAAGCGGCGAAGGCGGTGGCATTCAGGATCACCTCCGGCGCGAACCGGTCCAGCACCTCCGCGAGCACCGCTCCCGCGGCGGGATCGCGCAGGCTGGACACATACACCGCCGCCACCGCGAAACCGCGCG
This sequence comes from Alphaproteobacteria bacterium, assembly GCA_026982585.1. Taxonomy (GTDB): domain Bacteria; phylum Pseudomonadota; class Alphaproteobacteria; order Geminicoccales; family Geminicoccaceae; genus HRBIN39. The sequence goes on from JALSGW010000374.1 coordinate 1,707, forward strand.
CCTCGAGCGCCGCTGTCATGCGGTCCACCGGCGCCACGTCGCCGGCCAGCACATGCGCCCGGTAGAACACGAGCAGCGCCCGCGGCCTTCCGCTCGCCCCAAGCCGGCGCAGCTCCTCCATCGCCTGTGGACGATAGGGGGCGGCGGGCGGCAGGGGGGCCGGCGGCTGCGGCTCCTCGGTCTCCCGGCCGAGCGCCCGGGCGATGGTCAAGAGGCAGTTTCGGGCGTTGGCGATGCCGCCCGCGGCGAGATAGGCCCAGATCCGCCGCGCGAGCTCGGGCTCCACCGTGCCGGCCGCAGCCAGCTCGGGATCCGGTTTGTCGTCCCCGGGCAGCACCGCCAGGGGAATGCCGCTTCGCCGACACAGTTCCACCAGCTGTTCGAGCCCGTAGCGCCAGTATCCCGCACCGCCCAACAGCCGCACCACGATGAACCGGGCCCGGGATGCGGTCTTGTCGATCCACAGATCGACCGAGAAGGGATGCTGCAGCCGGAGCAGGTTGGCGAGGCGGAGGGTGAAGGGCGGCGGATCGAGCCGGCGGAAGGCGGCGGCGAGACAGCCGAGCTCCGTGTCGGCGGCGGACAGCATCACCACCTCGCCCGGGCTCTGGGCGAGGTCCACCGGTTCCTCGACATCATGCGCGCTCGCCTGGACTGCGCTCAGGAGATGCACGACCCGCCCTCCTCGCATCGATCCTTGACAACCCACGGCAGCCCCGCGACGGCGAGCACCACCCGCTCCGCCCGGGCCGCGATGCGCTGGTTCAGCGCCCCGATCTGATCGACGAAACGGCGCGCGAGCGGTGATGCCGGTATCACGCCCGAGCCCGCCTCGCTGGAGACGAGGATGCAAGCGGCCCGGCAGCGCCCGAGCGCCTCCTCGAGGCGCGCTTCTGCTTCGGCCACATCCACCCCTTCCACGAGCAGGTTGGTGAGCCACACCCCGAGGCATTCGACGAGCAGCAGGCTGTCCTCGTCTCCCTCCCGGCGCACCGTCTCGGGCAGGGCGATCGGTGCCTCCACGGTGCGCCAGCCGGGATCGCGGCGCCGGCGATGACGGGCGATGCGCTCCCGCATGTCGGCGTCGATGGGGCGGGCGGTGGCGATGTAGACCACCCGGCGGCCGCTTTCGCGGGCGAGCTCCTCGGCGATGCGGCTCTTGCCCGAGCGGACGCCGCCCAGCACCAACACCAGCTCTCCGGGCCGCACCGTTCGCATCGACATCCCTGCCCTCCAGAGAAAGCGCCCCCTGCCGCCGGCACCGCCCGCCGTCAAGGGCTTGTGGTGCTGCGCCGCACCTTGCCAAGCGCTGCCGGCGCCGTATATAGGGCGTCGCCTCCGGGCCATGCGCGCCGATCGGCATCGCCTGTCCGGAGTGGGACGTCGGGGCGCCGCCTGTGCGGCGCCGGTTGTATTCATGGCCGCAACCGGGGACCAGGACGCCGGATGCCCTATTACGAGCACACCTTCATCGCCCGTCCCGACCTGACGCCGCAACAGGCCCAGGGGCTGGCCGAGGACTTCAGCAAATGGATCGAGGAGCGGGGCGGCCGGGTGGCCCGCGTGGAATATTGGGGACTGCGCCAGCTGGCCTACCGCATCAAGAAGCACCGCAAGGGCCACTATGTGTTCATGGTGCTGGACGTGCCCAAGGACCTGGTCGCCGAACTGGAACATCGCGAGCGGTTCAGCGAGGACATCCTCAGGCACCTGACGGTCAAGGTGAAGGAGCTGCCGGAGGGTCCTTCGCCGATGCTGGCCGGCCGCGGGCGCGATGACCGGCGGCGGTAAGCGGGAGGAGGACGATGGAGGAGGAGAGCAAGCAGGAGACGGCGGCGCCGGAGCGGCCGGTGGAGCCGCCGACGGTGGTGATCCGCCGTCCCTTCTTCCGGCGCAAGAAGGCGAGTCCCTTCGCCCACAAGGATGCGCCGAAGATCGACTACAAGGACGTGCGCCTGTTGCAACGGTTCATCTCCGAGACCGGCAAGATCATCCCCCGGCGCATCACCGCCGTGACCGCCAAGGAACAGCGGGCGCTCGCCAAGGCGATCAAGCGCGCGCGCATCCTGGCGCTCTTGCCCTTCACCATCCAGCGCTGAGCGGGAGGGGACGATGCGGGTCATCCTGCTCGAGCGCATTCCCAAGCTCGGCCAGATGGGCGACATCGTCGAGGTGAAGCCCGGTTTCGCGCGCAACTACCTGATTCCCCAGGGCAAGGCGCTGCGCGCCACCGAGGAGGCCATCCAGGCCTTCGAAAAGCGACGCAAACAGCTCGAGGCGCGCAATCTCGAGCGCAAACAGGAAGCCGAGCAGCTGGCCGCCCGGATCGCCGGCCGCCACGTCACCATCATCCGCCAGGCGAGCGACAGCGGCGCCCTTTACGGCTCGGTGAACGCCCGCGACATCGCCGCCGCCTTCGCCGAGGACGGACTCAACCTCGACCGTCGCCAGGTGCTGCTCACCCAGCCGCTCAAGAGCCTCGGCGTGCACCGGGTCACCCTCCAGCTCCACCCCGAGGTGGAGGTGGAGGTGACGGTGAACGTGGCCCGCTCGCCCGAAGAGGCGGAAACCCAGCTCAACGCCGCCCAGCTGCTCGAACGGCCGCCGGCCGCAGAAGAGCGGGACGAGGAGACCGGCGGCGCGCAGGCTTGAGCCTGTGCCGCGCTTATGACAAAAGCGTGCGGGCCCTTCCGGCCGGACCGGAGACCGGTCCGCGCGAGCCGGAGGAGGGAGCGGCACCATGAGCGCAAGCGAACCCAGGGACGCCCAGGAGGGCGGCGACCGCAAGGTGGCGGTGGTCAAGAAATATGCCAACAGGCGTCTGTACAATACCGCCACCAGCCGATACGTCACCCTCGACGAACTCAGCCGCATGATCCGTGACGGCCAGGATTTCGTGGTCGTGGACGCCCGCACCGGCGAGGACATCACGCGTTCGGTGCTCACCCAGATCATCCTCGAGGAGGACAGCAAGGGGCGCAACCTGCTCCCCACCGCCTTCCTGCGCCAGCTGATCAGCTTCTACGACGACAGCCTGCACGCGCTTTTGCCGAAATATCTGGAGCTCTCCATGGAGAACTTCGCCCGCCATCAGGACCAGCTGCGGGCGTACATGGAACGCACCTTCGGCGCGCTGTTCCCGGTGGGACGGTTCGAGGAGCTGGTGCGGCAGAACGTCGCCCTGTTCCAGCAGGCGGCGGCCATGTTCTCGCCCTTCTCGCAACTGGGCGGCAACGACCGGGAAGCGCGGGACGCGCAGTCGCGCTCCGGGGATCCGCGCGAGGAGGAAGCCCGGCGGCTGAGCGACGAGGTGCGGGCGCTGCGCGCCCAGCTGGAGCTGCTGCAACGGCAGATCGAACGCTTGAGCCGGTCCGCCGGCGGGGCGGAACCGTCGGCATCGGATCCCGACCGCCGGGCGCGCGGATAACACCGGCGGACAGGACCGTGGCCGCTGCCGGCCCGCGGCTGGATCGCGCCGCCGCGGATGCCGCCGGACCTCCTCCCTACCCAGGCCGGAGAGGCCCAGCGAAGGGCGGCCGGATGCGGTGCCCGCGGGGCGAAGCCCGATCCGGCGCGGCTTTCTTTGCGAAGCGCGATCCCCGCCCGGCGGGTCCGCCTACCCAGGAGCCGGAGCGCCATGAGCGTGCCCCGATTGTTCGACCAGCAGCTCCTCATCCGCCGCCGGGAGCGGGCGGCGCGGGCGCCGGATGCGGCCTTCTTCCTCCACGAGGAGGTGGCCCGGCGGCTGGTCGAGCGCCTCGACGACATCCGTCGGCCGTTTGCGCAGGTGCTGGATCTGGGCTGTGGCCCCGGCTTTCTCGCCCAGAGGCTCGAGCGGCGTGCGGGCACTTTGCGGGTGATCCGGCTCGATCCGTCCCACGCCATGGTGCGCCGGGCCGGAGGCATGGGCGTGGTGGCGGGTCTCGAGGCGCTGCCGTTCGCTCCCGATCGGTTCGACGCCGTGCTCTCGGCCTTCGCGCTCCACTGGGTCAACGATCTGCCGGGACTGCTCGCCCAGATCCGGCTGTGCCTGAAGCCGGACGGGCTCCTGCTGCTGGCCCTTGCGGGCGGGGAGACCCTCGGCGAACTCGCGCAGGCGCTCTGGTCCGCCGAGCTCGCGCTCTACCGGGGAATGCGGTTGCGGCTGCCGCCCCGCATCGATCTCGCCGACGCCGCCGCCCTTCTGCAGCGGGCGGGCTTCGCCCTTCCGGTCGCGGATCTCGACCGCATCACCGTCCGCTATGCGGATCCCCTCGCGCTCTTGCAGGATCTGCACGCGATGGGGGAGAGCCAGGTGCTGCGCCAGGGGCCGAAGGGCTTTTTCCCGCGCCGGCTCCTCGCCCTCACCCTCCAGCACTACCGCGACCGGTTCCGCGACGGCGAGGGACGGGTGCCGGCCAGCTTCGAGATCCTCTATCTCACCGGCTGGAAGCCCCATCCCGACCAGCCGCGGCCCCTGCCGCGGGGAAGCGGTCAGGTCTCCCTCGCCCGCCTGCTCGGCGGCCGCCGGGGCGGGACCGGTTAAGGTGCCGGCACCACCCGGTGTTCCTGCACCCCGAGCCCTTCCACTCCGAGCCGCACGGTCTGCCCCGGGCGCAGGAACACCGGCGGGTTGCGCGCCATGCCGACCCCGGGTGGGGTGCCGGTGGCGACGACGTCTCCGGGGTGGAGGGTCATGAACTGGGAGATGTAGTGGATGAGGAAGGGCACCTTGAAGATCATGGTGCGGGTGCTGCCGTCCTGGTAGCGGCGGCCGTCCACCTCCAGCCACAGCCGCAGATCGTTGGGGTCGGGCACCTCCTCGCGGGTCACGAGCCAGGGTCCGAGGGGGGCGAAGGTGTCGTGGCTCTTGCCCTTCACCCACTGGCCGCCGCGCTCGATCTGGAACGACCGCTCCGAGACGTCGTTGATCACCAGATAACCCGCCACATGTTCGAGCGCCCGGTCCTCGGCCACGTATTTGGCGCGGCTGCCGATCACCACCGCGAGCTCCACCTCGAAGTCGGTGCGCTCCGAGCCGCGCGGCAGTTCGAGGTCGTCGAACGGCCCGCAGATGGCGCTGGTGGCCTTGCTGAACAGGATGGGCTCCGCCGGGATCCGGGCGCCGGTCTCGGCGGCGTGGTCGGCATAGTTGAGGCCGACGGCCACGATCTTGCCCACGCCCGCAACCGGCGGTCCGAGGCGCGGCCGTCCTTCCACCCGCGGCAGGCGGGCGGGATCGAGCGCGCCAAGACGCGCCAGCACCTCGGGAGCCAGCGCGGCACCGTCCAGATCCGGGATGATGCCGGAAAGATCACGGATCGCGCCCTCCTGGTCGAGGAGCCCCGGCCGCTCCTCACCCGGCGCACCGAAACGCACCAGTCTCACCCTCATCCCCTCCGATCAGCCCCTTTTCCCATAGGACGGCGACCGCGCTCGGGCAAATCCCTTTGCCCCGGGGCCGGAGAGCGCTATTTTGGAAGGTTACACGGAGAGGCGGGATCGCGGCGGTTTTGGGCCATCAGGTGAAACGGCCGGAGGTCAGGGCCGCATCCGGACGGACGCGGGATCCGGGGTGTGGAGGAAGGACATGTTGCATACCAAGGGCCTCAAGGAGGGGGAGCTGTTCTTCCGGCAGTGGCTGCGTTCGCCCAAATCGGTCGGCTCCATCCTTCCCTCGTCGCGGGCGCTGTGCCGCACCATCGCGAGCGAAGTGCGCTGGCACCCCGGCGCGTATGTGGTGGAACTGGGCGGGGGTACCGGCGTGATCACCAAGGCGTTGATCGAGCGGGGGGTGCCGCCGGAGCGCCTGGTGGTGGTGGAACTGGACGACGCCCTGTTCGCCTATCTGCGCCAGCAGTTTCCCGAAAGCCCCGTGGTGCAGGGGGACGCCGCCCGGCTCGGCGAGATCCTCGCGGGACTCGGGGTCGATCGGGTGTCCTCGGTGGTGTCGGGACTTCCCATGCTGAACATGCCCGAGAGCTTCCAGCGCCGGGTGGTGGAAGAGAGCTTCCGGGCCATGGGCGAAGACGGCATCATGCTGCAGTACACCTATCTGCCCCGCTGCCCGATCCCGGCCGACAAGTTCGGGCTCGAGGCGGAGCTCGTGGGCTTCGTGTGGCGCAACCTGCCGCCCGCCACCGTGTGGCGCCTGCGCCGCAAGGGCTGAGGAAGCCGGCCGGGATTTGGTTTCATTCGTGAAGGAATTGCCCGCGCCTGGCGAAGGATGCTATCGGCGTGCGCGGGCGATCGCACCGCCCGTGGACCCAGTCGAGGGAGGGAAGCATGTCCGTGCGATCCGCGATGCTCGTCAGCTTAGCGGCGGGAACCATGCTGGCCTCCGCCGCCATCGCCGAGGAACCCATTACCATCGGCTCCTTCCTGGCGGTGACCGGCCCCGCCACCTTTCTGGGCGATCCCGAGAAGAAGACCCTCGAACTCTATGTGGAGAAGATCAACAGCGAGGGCGGGGTGCTCGGCCATCCCCTGGAGCTGATCGTCTACGACACCGGCACCAGCGCCAAGAACGCCCGCACCTTCGCCAAGCGCCTGATCGAACAGGACCAGGTGGACTTCATCATCGGCGGCACCACCACCGGCGACACCATGGCCGCCGTGGATCTGGTGGAACGGGCCGAGATCCCCTTCATCTCCCTGGCCGGCGCCTCGGTGATCATCGATCCGGTCAAGAAGTGGGTGTTCAAGACGCCCCACACCGACCGCATGGCGGTCCAGAAGGCCTATGAGGACATGAAACGGGAGGGGGTGAGCAGCATCGCCCTGATCGCCGGATCCGGAGGTTTCGACAAGTCCTGCCTCAAGAACGCCCAGGATCTCGCCGACGACTACGGTCTCGCCGTCAAGGCGGTGGAGCAGTACGGCAAGGGCGACACCGACATGACCCCGCAGCTCACCAAGATCAAGAACGCCGGGGTCGATGCGGTGCTGTTCTGCGGTTTCGGAGCGCCCTCGGTGATCGTGGCCAAGAATTTCCAGCAGCTGGCCATCCCCGCGCGGCTCTACTACAACCACGGCGCCTGCTCCAAGAGCTTCATCGAAGGCGCCGGAGCGGCGGCGGAAGGCATCCGGCTGCCCTGCGCGGCCCTGGTGGTGGCGGACCAGCTCCCCGAGGACGACCCCCAGCGGGAGGTGGCGCTCGCCTACATCCGCACCTACGAAGAGGCCTTCGGCGAAGAGGTGTCCACCTTCGGCGGACATGCCTATGACGCCCTGTTCCTGCTGGTGGGGGCCATCGAACGCGCCGGCACCACCGATCGCGCCAAGGTGCGCGACGCCCTCGAGGCCACCCGCGACTTCTACGGGGTGGGCGGCATCTTCAACATGAGCCCCGAGGACCACATGGGCCTCGGCCTCGAATCCTTCAAAATGATCGAGGTGCGGGACGGCAACTGGAAGTTGCTGTACTGACGGATTTCCGCT
>JALSGW010000375.1 GCA_026982585.1 Alphaproteobacteria bacterium
CCGCAGCCGATCCAACCAATGCTCGCGGTAGCGGCCGTGCCACAGGAAATGCCGGAAATAGGTGACGAACCGTTCCTTGCGCCAGCTCGCCGGATCCTCGAGCCGGCGCAGCAGCTCCTCCACCCGCACCTCCGCCACCCGTCCCTCGGCGACCAGCTCCCGCGCCGGATCGGGAAGCCGCGTGCGGCCCGAGGCTTCGGTCACCCGAAGCGCCGTGGCGCACAGCCTGAGCGCCCGCGCCTTGCGGGCAAGGGCGCGAAAGCGCGGCCACACCTCCTCCCCCACCTCGTGCACCAGAAGCGCGAGGTCGTCGAAATAGCGCGGCTCCACAAGCGGCGGTTCGTGCAGGCAATAAAGGCAGGTGATCAGCAACAGCCAGGGGTCGCCCGGAAGGGGCACCTCCTCGCCGTGGACCCGCACGGTCTGGCTTTCTGCGATGAGCGTCGGGATGTCGACCGGAAAGCCGATGTGGGCGCCGATGAGATGCCAGTGGAGGTCGATGCAGAAGGACGGATAGCTCCGCACGCAATGCTGCTCGCGCATGAAGCCGTTCGAGCGCGGCAGCGGCTTGTAGCCGAGCTCCTCGACCACCGCCAGGGTGCGCGGCACGTCGGGGCGCGCCACCAGGATGTCGAGATCGCGGACCGGACGCGAATCCGGCGGCCTTCCCAGGCGTACGGCCATGGCGGGCCCCTTGAGCGCCACGAAGGGAATGCGCCTGGCTTTGAGGGCGCGCGCGAGGACCACGAGTTCGCGGCTGGGCCGCAGCATCCCACCCCTCCTTCCAGGACCACCGCCCGCCGCGTCCGGGGTCCGCGTGCGCACCCCGAGCGAGAAACCGAAGCCGGTGCCGGAGGGCGGACCGAGTCGCTTCTGGTGGTATCAAAGCGACCCGTGGGGGTAAAGCGAGCCGGTGAGATTCCGCCCCGGCGGGCGGCTGTGGCCATCCTCGAATATGTCCGAACGCGACGCCTAGAGCTCGCTGAACAGTTCGGTGGTGAGATAGCGTTCCGCCGCCGATGCGGCGATCACCACCATGCGCTTTCCGGCCATGTCCTTGCGGGCGCCCAGCTCCAGGGCGGCGGCGATGGTGGCGCCGGAGGAGATGCCGACCGGGATTCCTTCGCGCGCCGCGGTCTCCCGCGCCACCTTGAAGGCGGTCTCGTTGCCGATCCGCACCACCTCGTCGATCAGGCTGAGATCGAGCACCCGCGGGATGAAGCCGGCGCCGATGCCCTGGATCTTGTGCGGTCCGGGCCGCCCGCCGGAGAGCACC
>JALSGW010000376.1 GCA_026982585.1 Alphaproteobacteria bacterium
GGCGCTCAATGCGTTGAACGCCCAACTGATCGCCGAGCTGAACGCCGCGCTCGATTCCTTCGAGGAGGACGATTCCGTGGCGGTGGTGGTGCTGACCGGCTCGGAGAAGGCCTTCGCGGCCGGGGCCGATATCAAGGAGATGCTGGAGAAGGATTTCATCGCCGCCTACAAGAGCGACTTCATCGGCCCCTGGCAGCGCATCGCCGAGCGGCGCAAGCCGCTCATTGCGGCGGTGGCGGGCTATGCGCTCGGCGGCGGCTGCGAGCTCGCCATGATGTGCGACATCATCATCGCCGCCGACAACGCCAAGTTCGGCCAGCCGGAGATCAATCTCGGCACCATGCCCGGGGCGGGCGGCACCCAAAGGCTGGTGCGGGCGATCGGCAAGTCCAAGGCCATGGAGATGGTGCTGACCGGGCGCATGATGACCGCCGAGGAGGCGGAGCGGGCCAATCTGGTCTCGCGGGTGGTGCCCCTCGATGCGCTCATGGAGGAGGCGATGAAGCTCGCCCGCACCATCGCCGAGAAGTCGCAGCCGGTGGTGCAGATGGCCAAGGAAGCGGTCAACCGCAGCTTCGAGACCAGCCTGAGCGAGGGGCTGCGCTTCGAGCGCCGGCTGTTCTATGCCACCTTCGCCACCGAGGACCGGCGCGAGGGCATGAGCGCCTTCGCCGAAAAGCGCCAGCCCAACTTCAAGAACCGCTGAGCCGCACTAAGATTCCCGGAGCCGAACGGGGCCCTCGGCCCAAGACCACAGACCAGCCACAGCAGCGAGAGGGGATCCGTGCCGCACACACGCTCTGCCAAAAAACGCGTCCGCCAGACCATCAAGCGCACCCTGCGCAACAAGGCACGCAAAAGCCGCATCCGCACCTTCGTGCGCAAGGTGGAGGAGGCGATCGCCCGGGGCGACCTGGAAGCCGCCCGGGCCGCCTTCGTAAAGGCGGAATCGGAACTCCGCCGCGGGGTCACCAAGGGCGTGCTGCACATCAACACCGCCGCCCGCAAGACCTCCCGCCTCGCCAGGAAGGTGAAGGCGCTGGCCTTGGCCCAGCAACAGGGCGAGCCGCAACCAGCGGGCGGCTGAGGACCGGGCGCGACGAACGCCTCGGACTGTGGGTGCGGTCGGCTTTTCAACCTGAGCGCGAATATTCGCGTTCACCGTTCGATCACCTTGCCAATCGCGGCCCGCCTTTTTAGCGTTGGGGCCCGCGCCGGAGGGCGCAAGCGGAGAGCGAGATCAAGCGCCCGATCGGCGGCCCTTTCGAAAAATATTCCCCTTTGTTGGACTTTTCGCCTCATGAGAGGTGAACCGGTTTTTGCTATGGTCACCAAGTAGAGGCAGGGGAGGAATCGCACGCACCGCGCCGGCAGGAGCGCGGCGGTGGGGACCCAGCACGCGCCCGTGGGGCGGGCAGGGATCGGAGCCGATGAGCGAGCGAGGATTTGTTGGCGTGTCGACGGAAATGGCCGGGGCGGCGGCGCCCGGGGAGATCCGGGAACAATGGCTGCGGGTGCGCGAGATGCTGCGCGCCGAGTTCGGCGACACCGCCTTCCGCACCTGGCTCAAGCCGCTCGACCTCGGCGGCTTCGATCACGACAAGGTGGTGATCACGGTCCCCACCCAGTTCATCCGGGACTGGATCGTCACCCATTACGCGGACCGCATTCGCTCGCTCTGGACCAGCGTCAATCCGCGCGTGCGCACCATCGCCCTTCTGGTCCAACCCAGCCGGCCGCGGCCGGTCCCGGCGCTGGATCGCGCGCCCCAGGCGCCCGAACGGAGTGCCGCGGACGGCGGTGCGCCGCGCGGCGAGCTCTGGGCGGAGGGCGAGCGCGAGACGCTGGACGAACTCGGCGCCCGGCTCGATCCGCGTTTCACCTTCGAGACCTTCGTGGTGGGCAAGCCCAACGAGTTCGCGGTGGCCGCCGCCGAGCGCGTGGCCATGTCGGACAGCCCGCCCTTCAACCCCCTCTTCCTCCACGGCGGGGTGGGGCTCGGCAAGACCCACCTCATGCACGCCATCGGCTGGCGCATCCGCCAGCGCGCGCCCGCCAAGCGGGTGGTCTATCTCTCCGCCGAGAAGTTCATGTACCAGTTCGTCCGCGCGCTGCGGCAGAAGGACGTGATGAGCTTCAAGGAGCTGTTCCGCTCCGTGGACGTGTTGATGGTGGACGACGTCCAGTTCATCTGCGGCAAGGAGAGCACCCAGGAGGAGTTCTTCCACACCTTCAACGCGCTCGTCGATCGCGGCCGCCAGATCGTGATTTCCGCCGACCGCAGCCCGGCCGATCTGTCCGGGCTCGAGGAACGCATCCGCTCGCGGCTCGGATGGGGACTGGTGGCGGACATCCATCCCACCACCTACGAACTCCGGCTCGGTATCCTCGAGAGCAAGGCGGAGCGGCTCGGCTGCGAGGTGCCCCGGCCGGTGCTGGAGTTCCTGGCCCGCCACATCACCTCGAACGTGCGCGAGCTCGAGGGGGCGCTCAACCGCGTGGTCCACCACACCCGCCTGTTCGGCGCCCCCATGACGGTGGAGCTGTGCCGGGAGATCCTGCGCGATCTCCTGCGCGCCCACGAGCGCCGGGTGACCATCGACGAAATCCAGCGCGCGGTGGCCCACCACTTCGGCCTCAAACTGTCCGACATGAGCTCGAGCCGCCGGGCGCGGCCGGTGGCGCGGCCGCGGCAGATCGCCATGTACCTCTGCAAGCAGCTCACCACCCGTTCGCTGCCCGAGATCGGACGCAAGTTCGGCGGGCGGGACCACACCACCGTGCTGCACGCGATCCGCCAGATCGAACGGCTCAAGGAGGAGGATCCCCAGCTCGCCCAGGATCTCGAGCTCCTGGTGCGCCAGCTCAGGGGCTGAGCGACCATTTTTTCGGTCAACCTCGCCGCGGTTTTCTGCTAGCGTCCGCGCCCCCGGCGAGGTGCGGCGGGACCGCACCTCTTCCCGCCCTTGGCCGTTGAGGGACCGTGACGACGATGAGGCTTCGCATCGAGCGCGCCAGACTGCTGAACGCCCTCTCCCACGTGCAGAACGTGGTGGAACGCCGCACCACCATCCCCATCCTCGCCAACGTCAAGCTCGAGGCCCAGGCGGACGAGCTGTTGCTCACCGCCACCGACCAGGACGTGGCGCTGGCCCTGCGCGAGCCCGCCGCCGTCGAGGCCCCGGGTGCCACCACCGTCGGCGCCCGCACCCTGTTCGAGCTGGTGCGCAAGCTCCCCGAGGGAGCGGAGGTGTCGCTCGCCCACCGGGGCGATGCGGATGCGGCCCCGACGCTTGTGCTCGAGGCCGGCCGTGCCCGCATCGAGCTGCCCACCCTTCCCGCCCAGGATTTCCCGCCGTTCGGCGAGGAGGCGCTGGACGTCCGGTTCCAGCTCGCCACCGCCGACCTCGCCCGGCTCATCGACAAGACCCGCTTCGCCATTTCCACCGAGGAAACCCGTTATTATCTGAACGGCATCCACCTCCACGTGCACGGCCGGGAGGCGGCGGCGGTGTTGCGGGCGGTGGCCACCGACGGGCATCGGCTCGCCCGCATCGAGCTCGCCCTGCCCGAAGGGGCGGCCGCCATGCCGCCCATCATCGTGCCCCGCAAGACCGTCCAGGAGGCGCGCAAGCTCGTCGAGGAAGGCAGCGGGGAGGTGGTGGTCGAAGTCTCCCTCAGCCGCATCCGCTTCGCGGTGGACGGCCGGGTGCTGACCTCGCGTCTGATCGACAGCTCCTTTCCCGACTACGAAAAAGTCATCCCCAAGGAATACAAACGTTGTGCCGAGTTGTCGGTTAAGGAGTTCCGCGCCGCCGTCGATCTGGTCAGCACCATCTCGACCGACCGCAGCCGGACCGTCAAACTGAGCTTCAAAGACGAAACGGTCGTCATTTCGTCGACCAGCGCCGAGGTGGGGTCCGCCACCGAAAGCGTGGACGTCTCCTACGAGGGCGATCCTCTGGATATCGGGTTCAACGCGCGCTACATTTTGGACATGCTGCAGGAGGTGGAGAGCGACCGGGTGCGCCTGGAGATGAATTCGGAGGTGGAGCCGATCGTCATGCGCGATCCCGGGGACGCGAGCCTCCTTTACGTTCTGATGCCCGTGCGGGTTTGATGGTCGCCTTGCTGTCGCCCGACTCCGCCGTGGCCTCGGCCGCGGAAGGAGGCATTGCGGTGGTGCGCCTTTTGCTGCGCGATTTCCGCAATTACCGCTTCCTGGACGCCCGCTTCGATGCGCCGGTGGTGGTGCTGGCCGGTCCCAACGGGGCGGGCAAGACCAATCTCCTCGAGGCCCTCTCCCTGCTCGGACCGGGTCGCGGGCTTAGGGGTGCGCGGCTGGCCGACATCGACCGTCGGGGCGGCGCCGGTTTTCAGGTGACGGCGGAGCTCTCCACCCCGTATGGGCCCTCTGAGATCCGGTGCTGGCACGAGCCGCACAGCGGACGCCGGCAGTGGCAGCTGGACGGGCGGGGGAGGGACCGTCGGGTGCTGGGCGGGTTCGTGCCCCTGTTGTGGGCCACACCCGATCTCGATCGGCTGTTCGCCGATCCGCCGGCCGCTCGCCGCCGCTTTCTCGATCGTCTGGTGGCGGCGCTCGACCCGGACCATCGGCCCCGGGTGGCCGCGTTCGAGCGGGGATTGCGGGAGCGGGCCCAGTTGCTCCAGGCCGCCCGGCCGGATCCCTTGTGGCTGGGTGCGGTGGAACGGCGTCTTGCCGAGCTCGGGGTGGCGATCGCCGCCGCCCGCCTGCAGCTCGTGCGGGCGCTGGAGGAGGAGCTGGAGCGCACCCCGCCGGGATTTCCGCGGCCCATGCTCAGGCTTTGCGGTGCGCTCGAGGAGGCGGTGGCGGGAGCGCCGGCGTTGGAGGTGGAGGGCTGGCTCCAGGAGCAGCTCAAAGCGGGTCGGGCCCGGGATGCGGAGAGCGGAGGCGCTTCACTGGGCCCCCACCGCAGCGATTGGACCGCGGTGGTGGCGGATTCGGGGGAGCCGGCCGCGCAGGCCTCCACGGGACGGCAAAAAGCCCTGGTGCTCGCCCTGTTGCTCGCCCAGGCGCGGCTGATGGTGCGCGAGCTCGGGGTGGGCCCCCTTGTGCTGCTGGACGAGTTCGCCGCCCATCTGGACGCCCAGCGCCGGATGGCGTTTCTGGGGGCGGTGCTGGATCTGTCTTCCCAGATCTGGCTCACCGGCACCGAACCCGCCCTGTTCGAAGCCCTGAGCGGGCGGGCGTTGTTTGTCCACATCCGTGACGGTCTGTTGGTCGAAGTGGGATTTCACGCTCCATGAACCACGGCGAACAGCGTTATGACGCCAGCGCCATCCAGGTGCTGGAAGGCCTGGAGGCGGTGCGTATGCGTCCGGGCATGTACATCGGCGACACCGATGACGGATCGGGCCTCCACCACATGGTCTTCGAGGTGGTGGACAACGCCATCGACGAGGCGCTCGCGGGCTATGCGGACCGCATCGCGGTGATCCTGAACGCCGATGGTTCGGTGACGGTGCGGGACAACGGCCGCGGCATCCCGGTGGACATCCATGAGGAGTTCGGGGTTCCGGCGGCCGAGGTGATCATGACCAAGCTGCACGCCGGCGGCAAGTTCAACCATCACGCCTACAAGGTGTCGGGCGGCCTGCACGGCGTGGGGGTGTCGGTGGTCAACGCGCTGTCCGACTGGCTCGAGCTGCGCATCTGGCGGGAGGGCAAGGAGCATTACATGCGCTTCGAGCGGGGCGGCGAGGTGGTGGTGCCGCTCAAGGTGGTGGGACCCGCCCGCGGCCAGCAGGGCACCGAAGTCACCTTCCAGCCGGCGATCGGCGTGTTCACCAAGACCGAGTTCAGCCGTCAGCTGCTCGAGCATCGGCTGCGGGAGCTGGCCTTTCTGAACGCCGGCGTGGAGATCGCCCTCGAGGACCGGCGCGGCGAGGAGCCCTTCCGCGAGGTGTTCCACTTCGAGGGAGGCCTTGCCGCCTTCGTCCGGTACCTGGACCGGGCCAAGACACCGCTGTTCGAGCCGCCGATTCTGATCCGCGGCGAGCGCGATGGCATTCTCGTGGAATGCGCCCTGCAGTGGACCGACAGCTACCACGAGACCTGTCTGTGCTTCACCAACAACATCCCGCAGCGCGACGGCGGCGCCCATCTGCAGGGCCTGAGGGCGGCGCTCACCCGCACCATCAACCGTTACGCCGAGGAGAGCGGAGCGTTCAAACGGGAGCGGCTGCAGCTCGTGGGCGAGGACATGCGGGAAGGGCTCACCTGCGTGCTCGCCATCAAGATGCCGGATCCGAAGTTCTCCTCCCAGACCAAGGACAAGCTGGTCTCCTCGGAGGTCACGCCGCTGGTCCAGGCGGTGGTGGCGGAGCAGCTCGGCCGGTGGTTCGAGGAGCATCCGGCCGAGGCCCGGCAGGTGCTGGCCAAGGCGGTGGAGGCGGCGCGGGCGCGGGAGGCGGCGCGCCGGGCGCGGGAGCTCACCCGCCGCAAGAGCCCCATGGACGTGGCCAATCTGCCCGGCAAGCTCGCGGATTGCCAGGAGCGGGATCCCGAGAAGGCGGAGCTGTTCATCGTCGAGGGGGATTCCGCCGGCGGCTCCGCCAAACAGGGCCGCGACCGCAGCTTCCAGGCCATCCTGCCGCTGCGCGGCAAGATCCTCAACGTCGAGCGCGCCCGCCTCGACCGGGTGCTCTCGAGCCAGGAGATCGGCACCCTGATCACCGCCCTCGGCACCGGCGTGCGGGACGACTTCGACATCGGCAAGCTGCGCTATCACCGCATCATCATCATGACGGACGCCGACGTGGACGGCGCTCATATCCGCACCCTGCTGCTCACCTTCTTCTACCGCCATCTTCCGGAGATCATCGAGCGCGGCCACCTGTTCATCGCCCAGCCGCCCCTTTATCGGGTCAAACGGGGTGGACGGGAGAGCTATCTCAAGGATGATGCCGCGCTCGAGGAATTCCTGATCCGGGCGGCTTTGGAGGACGTGCGTCTGGTGGGACCGGGCGAGCGGGAGATCGCCGGCGCCGAGCGGGATTCCCTCATCCTGCGCTGCCGGCGCGGCCGCACCATCCTCGCCCAGCTGGCGCGCCGGCTGCCGCGGGAGGTGGTGGAGGCGATGGCGCTCGCCCGGGTCTTCTCCGAACACGGGCTCGAACCGTCAAAGGAAGCGGCATCGGCCCTGGCAGCGCTTTCGGACTGGCTGGAGCGGCTTTCCGGCCGCCCCTGGCGGATCGAACGCGCGGAGGGTGCGCTGGTCCTGCTGGACCCCCGCGCCCCGCGGGAAGGCGGTCTGAGGGTGGAAGCGGCGGTGTTGCGCAGCGCCGATGGCCGCCGGCTCGCCGATCTGCTTCATCCCATCGCGCCGCTGTTCCGGGATCTCCACCTGTGCCGCAAGGAGGAGCGCCGACGCCTGCTCGGCCCGGCCGACCTCGTGGACCAGCTGCTCGCCGTGGGCCGGCGCGGGTTGCAGATCCAACGCTACAAGGGCCTCGGCGAGATGAACCCGGAGCAGCTGTGGGAGACCACCCTGGATCCGCAGCGCAGGGTGCTGCTCAAGGTCCAGATCGAACATGCGGACGAGGCGGACGAGATCTTCTCCACCCTGATGGGCGATCAGGTGGAGCCGCGCCGCGAGTTCATCCAGGAGCACGCCCTCGAGGTGCAGCACCTCGACATCTGAGCGCGGGAGGCCTGGGCGTTGGAACGGGCTTCGGATCCGTTCTTCTGGATCGAGGCCGGCGGCGCGCGGCTCAGGGCGCGCTGGCTCTGCCCAGGAGATGCGCCGGAGGAGCCGGTTTTGGTGTTCCTCCACGAGGGGCTCGGCTGCATCGAATTGTGGCGCGATTTCCCGGCCCGCCTGTGCGCATGCCTCGGCCTTAGGGGGCTGGTCTACGACCGGGTGGGATACGGCGGATCGGATCCGCTCAAGGCCCCGCGCACGCCCCGCTACCTCCACGAACAGGCCGAGGAGGTGCTGCCGCAGGTGTTGGCCGCCTCGGGCATCGCCGCTCCTGTGTTGTTCGGCCACAGCGACGGCGGCACCATCGCGCTCTTGTTCGCCGCCGCCTTTCCCGACCGGCCGCGCGCCCTGGTGGTGGAGGCCGCCCACGTGTTCGTGGAGGAACGCTCCCTCGCCGGCATCCGAAGCGCGGTTGCAGCCTATCGTCACGGCGATCTGGCCGCGCGTCTGGCCCGCTATCACGGCGACAAGACCGATGCCACCTTCTGGGCCTGGGCCGCGACCTGGCTGTCGCCGCCCTTTCGCGACTGGAACATCGAGGCCGAACTCCGCCGCATCAGCGCCCCCACCCTGGTGATCCAGGGCGAGGCCGACGAGTACGGTACACAGCTCCAGGTGGAGGCGATCTGCCGCGGCGTGGCCGGTCCCGCTGAGGCCCACCTCCTTCCTCAATGCGCGCACGTGCCCCATCTGCAGGCCCAGCAGCAGGTGCTGCGGCTCACCCGGCGCTTTCTCGAGCGCCATCTCGGGCCCTTGCGCCCGGCCCCGCCGCCCGCACCGGAGTCCTGAGCGGAGGACATCGGCAAGGCGCGACAAGCGCGACAAATGCCCGACGATCCGCTAGCTAACGGAAGGCAGGGGCAGGCCGTCGGCCCCATCCACAACCAAAAGCAAGGGAGGCCCGCGATGGGGGAGCTCAGGGACCGTCGGGTGGTGATCACCGCCGCGGCATCGGGCATCGGCCGGGTGATGGCGGTGCGGTTCTTGAAGGAAGGAGCGCGGGTGCACGTCTGCGACATCGACTCGGACGGTCTCGCGCAACTGGCACGGGATCATCCCGAGATCGGAACCACTCTGGCCGATGTGGCGCGGGAAGAGGAGGTCGCCCGCCTGTTCGACGAGGCCCTCGCGCGGCTCGGCGGGCTGGACGTGCTGGTCAACAACGCCGGCATCGCCGGCCCCACCGGTCCGGTGGAGAGGCTCGAGCCCGAGGCCTGGCGCCGTTGCCTCGAGGTCAACCTCACCGGCGCCTTTCTCTGCACCCGGCTCGCCGTGCCCCATTTGTGCCAATCGCCCGCGGGCGCGATCGTCAACATCGCTT